>JAIYCN010000038.1 GCA_027487995.1 Rubrivivax sp.
CAGTTCCAGTTCCCGGGGGTGGTGTGGCCGCGCACTTATGCGCTGGGGGCGCTCAGTGTCAGCCTGGCGTCGCTGGCCACGTCCATGCTGGTGTGGCGCTGCATCCAGCACCTGGACATGGTGGCGGCGTTGAAGGCACGCGAATGATGATCCGCCGCCGATGGTGGATGGGTACAGCGTGGGCGGCTGCTGCGGTCACGCTGGCCATGCTCCTGTGGTGGGCCTTCGGGCCCCGACCACTGGAGGTGGAGGTGGTCTCGGCACAGCGGCGGGTGTTCGAGCAGACGGTGGAGGACGACGGGCGTGCGCGTGCGCGGGAGCGCATCGTGGTGGGCATGCCTTGGGCGGGTGAATTGGAGCGCCTGACATTCAAGGAAGGACAGACCTTGGAGGCGGGTGAGGCCTTGATGTGGGTTCGACCCGTGGAGCCGACCTTGCAGGATGCGCGCGTCCGCGCTGAGTGGGCAGCGCGCGGCGCAGCCGCACAGGCGGCCTGGCAGCGTGCTGCACGGCAGACCGAGGTGGCCTTGGTGGCGTGGCAACGCGCGGCGGTGGCCGCGTCACGCGCGGTGCATCTGGCCGAACAGGAATTCATCTCGCGTGCGCAGTTGGAGGGCGCGGTGCTGGACTTGCAGCGCGATGAGCGCACGTGGCAGGCTGCACAGGCGGCAGAGCGTTCAGCCCTGCATGAGGTGGAGTTGGCGCGGGTGATGCTGGGAGGCTGGGTTCGGTCGCAGGACCGTTCGCGCAAGGCGGTGCCCGCGGCCGACCGGGTTCAGGTGTTGCGTGTGATGCAGCCCAATCGTGCGGTGTTGGCCGCCGGCGTGCCGGTTCTGGAAGTGGCCGATGTGCGCAATCCCGAGGTGGTGGTGCCGCTGCTCAGCCAGGAGGCCCTGCGGGTGCAGCCCGGTGCGCTGGTGCGGCTTCAGGCCTGGGGGTCGGGTGGAGCCGCTGCTGAGGCAGCACAAGCGGTCGAGGGGCGCGTGCGGTTGGTGGAGCCCGCAGCCACCACCAAGGTGTCGGCGCTGGGCCTTGAAGAGCAGCGCATCAATGTGGTGATCGACCCTTCATCACCCCTCCCGGATGGCGATGGCTATTCGGTGCGGGTGCGGGTGGTGATGCAGCACGAAGCGAACGCGCTTTGTGTACCGGTGAGTGCGGTGTTTCCCTTGCCCACCGATTCCCGGAGACAAGGCGTCTTCCTTGTCAAGGACGGACGCGCTCAACTACAGGAAGTGGCCGTGCGCAGCCGTGGCGGTGGATGGGTCTGGCTGGAGCGTGGCCTGGAGGAAGGGCAGGCGGTGGTGGTCTACCCACCGGCCGCCCTTCGGGAAGGTGCGCGGGTGCGCACTGCCCAGCGCTGATTCTGTATGGGCGGGCGCCGAAGCGCCCTCACCTTCAACGCAGGTTGGTAAAGCGCGCCTCGGGTCGGTCGTCCGAGCGGTGCAGGGTGGTCACGCCTGACTTCATCGCCCAGGGGCGCATCTGGTGGTGCAGGGGCAACAACAGGTGCTCGTCGCGGGTGCGCTTGAGCGCCTCGCGCATCAGGCCCATGCGCTTGACGGCATCCATCTCGGTCTTCATGGCGTCCACCAGTTGGTCGACTTGCGCATCGCTGACGCGAGCGTAGTTGAAGTTGCCATCAGCCCCCGTCGTGCGGGTGCGCACGATGGACTGCAGCGTGTACTGTGCGTCGAACGTGGCCACGCCCCAGCCCAGCATGTAGGCCGATGTGTCGAAGTTCTGGAAGCGCACGCTGTGCTGGGCGAAGGGTTCGGCCACCAGGCGCACCTTCATGCCGAGCTTGGCCCACATGGGCAGCAAGGACTGACAGATTTCCTCGTCGTTCACATAGCGGTTGTTGGAGCAGTTGAGCTGGAACTCGAAGCCATTGGGGTAGCCGGCCTCGGCCAGCAACTTCCTGCCGCGTTCCACGTCGGGTCTTGACACCGCATCGAGCTCAGCCGTCCATCCTTCCACGCCAGGGGGCACCATGATGGCCGCCGGAATGGACAGGCCGCGCATGATGGTGCGCTTGATGGCCTCGCGGTCGATGGCAATCGACAGGGCCTCGCGCACGCGCTTGTCCTTGAAGGGGTTCTTGCCCTTGACGTCGCTGTACTTCAGTTCGTTGCTGTGCTGGTCCAACGCGATGAAGATGGTGCGCACCTCTGGGCCGTCCACCACCTTCAGCTTGGGGTCCTGGCGCAGACGCGCCACATCCTGTGTGGGCAGGTCCGTCAGCAGGTCCACGTCACCCGCAATCAAGGCCGCCACGCGCGTGGGGTCGCTCTTGATGGGCGTGTAGACCACATCGGTGATGTTGCTGGTCTGCTTGTCCCACCAGTTTGGGTTGATCTTCATGGTCACGCGCTGGTCGGGTACCCACCCGGTGATCATGTAGGGGCCTGTACCCATCACATTGCGCGAGGCGTAGTTCTCTTCCTTGGCCTTGTAGTTCTGCACATCGGTGGTCTTGTTCTTTTCGGCCCAGGCCTTGCTCATCATGCGGAAGTCCACGATGTTGCGCAGCAGCAGCGGGTTGGGGGCGGCCATGATGAAGTCCACCGTGTGGCTGTCGATCTTCCGAATCTCGGCAATCCCGGTGACGTAGATGCTCATGGTGCCCTGGGGCTGGCGGATGCGGTTGAAGTTGAAGATGACGTCGTCGGCCGTGAAGGGCGTGCCGTCATGGAAGCGCACGTTGCGGCGCAGTTCAAACCGCACCTGCGTGGGACTGATGTAGGTCCACTTGGTGGCCAGGGCCGGTTCGATCTTGCGGTCTGCGTCGTAGCGCACCAGGCCCTCATAGGCGTGCATGAGGATGGCCGAGGTGGTGCTGTGGTTCTGCGAGTGCGGGTCCAGCGTGAGGATGTCGTTCTGCGCGGCCCATCGCAGGGTGACCGTGGGGGCCGTTGCGGCCGGGCTGGCCGGCGACTGTGCATGGGCTTGCGTGGGCGCCAAGCCGCCCAGCGCGAAGGCGGCCGCCGCCATCAGGAGCCCCATGGTGGCCGCGGCTGCATGTCGCCGTGCCGGGTTGCTCCTTGTGCCGAAGCCTTGCGGTCCATGAGAGTCCGCACGCAGTTTGTTCGTCATGAGGGTCGGAAGACGGTTCATGGGCTGTCACCTTGGGTTGTGGCCGGCCTGGGCCGAACTTGAATGTCTCGCGATTGGCGCAACGCTCAACCGCCAGCGCCGACTATAGAGTGCCCAAATAGTCCCGCGCATGCGGGGGAGTCCCATGCTGCTCAGGCTTTGCGCGGCATCAGCGGAAGTCGACGCCGGCGGGTGCCCTCCAAGCGCGCCAAGGCATTGACCACCGCTGGCGCCACGGGGGGCGTGCCGGGTTCGCCCACACCACCGGGCGGCTGGGTGCTCGGCACGATCACCGTCTCGATGGCGGGCATCTCCGCCATCTTCACCACCGGATACTCAGCCCAACTGCGCACTTGAACGCGACCGTCCTCCACCGGGACCTCGCCCCACAGGGTGGCACTCAATCCGAACACGATGGCACTCTCCAGCTGTGCGCGGACCGTGTCCGGGTGCACCACGGTGCCGGCATCCAGCGCGCACACGACGCGGTGCACGCGCGGTCGGCCGTCCTGCAGGCTGACCTCGGCCACCTGCGCACAGATGGAGCCGAAGGATTCATGCAAAGCCAGACCCTTGCCTCGGCCGGGCTTCGCAGGTTCGGCCCACGCCGTCGCCACCGCCCGCAGCACCGCTTGATGGCGCGGCTTCCCTTCAAGCCACCTCAGGCGCTGCTCCAAGGGGTCCTGTCCCAGGGCCTGCACCACTTCATCCAGGAAGCATTCGGTGAAGAAGGCGTTGTACGAGTGCCCCACACTGCGCCAATATCCCACCGGCAGCACCGAAGGACACAGAACCTGCTCCACCAGTTGGTGCGGCAGTGCATAGGGCAGGTCGAATGCCCCCTCAATCTGCGTCTTGTCGGGTGTGGCGGGCAACGAGTCGGTGAGTGCAGGCGGGAACAGGCGGCGGAACGTGGCATCGGACACCGATGGCGCGGCCACCTTGATGTGCAGCGCGGTGAGTTCACGCCGCTCGGGCTGCAGTGCTGCACGCAGTCGTGCCACAGCCGCCGGGCGGTAGACGTCATGTTGCAGATCCTGCTCGCGTGTCCACATCAGGTGCACCGCCGTGCCGGGCATCTTCAGCGCCAGGTGGGTCACCTGCTCCACCACATCGGTTTCCAGACGGCGGCCAAAGCCACCGCCCAGATAGGGAATGTGGAGCGTCACATCGTCGATCGAGATGTCGGCAATCTGCGATGCGCGCCAGCGGGCCAGGATGGGCGACTGCGTTCCAGTCCACAGTTCAAGTCGACCGGCATCGAAGCGTGCGGTGGCGTTCAGCGGCTCCATCACCGCGTGCGCAAGGTTGGGCACCTCGTACTCGGCCTCCAGGGTCTTGGGCGCCGAACCCAGTTGACCTGCTGCATCGCCGAGGTTGCGAAAACGCGTACCCGACTCCTCGCCGAGCATCTGCTTCATGGACTGCCCTTGGGCTTCGCTGCTCAGCCCGGTATTCAGGCCGGGGTCCCACTGCACCTGCAAGGCCTGCGCCGCACGCAGCGCCTGGCTGGTGTGGTCGGCCACCACCGCTACTGCGGGCACCGGCCAGTCGGGGAACTCATGAACCGCCCGTACGCCGGGCAGTTTGAGCGCGGCGTCGGCGTCCACCTTCACGAGCCGGCCGCCCAGGTAGGGGCAGGTTCGCAGCACCGCCCGCTTCATGCCCGGCAAGGCGAGGTCAGAGCCAAAGGCGGCCATTCCTCGCGCCTTATCGGGGGCGTCGAGGCGGCGCGGCGAGGTACCGATGAGTTTCCATTGCCCGGCCGGCTTCAGTGCGAGCGATGAAGGCGGCGTGATGGGGTCGCGTTGCCAGCGCGAAGCGAGTTCTCCGTAGGACAGACGCCTTCCACTGGCTGCGTGGGTCACCGTGCCATCGGCCGCCATGCATTCCTGAACCGAAACCTTCCACTCGCGCGCGGCCGTGGCTCGAAGTACCTCGCGCGCGGAGGCGCCGGCCCAGCGCATGGGTTCCCACGCGGCGCGAACGCTGGTGGACCCGCCGGTGACGTTGAGCGACAGCATCACGGAACTGTGGGCCAAACCCCAACGTGCCGTGCGGACGATCCAGCTCTCGTCGTCGGGCTGGAAAGGGAGTACGGCTTGCAGCAGCACGGTGTTGGCATACACGCGGCCCGGTGGCGCGGGTTCGACCCCCACTTGATCCCATGCGGCTTCCAGTTCCTCGGCGACCAGCATCGCCAGGGCCGTGTGCACACCCTGGCCCATCTCCGAGCGGGGCAGGGTCACGGTCACGCGCCCATCCGGTGCGATCCGCAACCATGCGTTGAGTGCGATGTTCTGTGTGGATCCTTCAGCGCCGGCCGATGGGCTTGCGGGCGCAGGCCACTGACCTCGCTCGCGGGGGTCGATCGGCGAGCATCCCAGCAAAAGGCCGCCGCCGGCTGCGGCGCCGAGAAGCAGAAACCCTCGGCGTTCGAAGTTCAGCTCCTTGGGGTCAGGCTTGAATTGCAGCATCGGGTGCATAGTGGAGTTGGACTGAATCAGCGCTCGATGTCTCAAGTATCGTGGGTCGCCAGAGCTTACCGGGCCATAAGGAGGCTGATCGGCTCCACCCAAGTAAGGGGTATCTGGCGCTCAGGTCATTGAGTTCAGGGAAAACGCTCGTGGAGGCAGAGTTTGGCGATGCCTACGATCAGGCCGACTGTTCAATGTCAAGCAATCCATTGAGATGACCGCCTCATGGATGAGGGCACATTCGAACACCACTGGCCATACAGAAAGCTTCCTAATGAACACGGCCCATGAGTCCGTCCTGTTGACCCGCGAGGGTGGCTTGGCCCACCTGCGTTTCAACCGTCCTGAATCCCTGAACACCCTGGACGTGCCCACCGCCGTGCGCTTTGCCCAGCGTTGCCGTGAACTCGCGCAGGACAGTTCCGTGCGTTCGGTGCTCATCACCGGTGAGGGCCGTGGCTTCGGCGCGGGTGGTGATCTTTCGGCATTCAAGGGTGACGCGGCCGAGAACGCGCGCCTCATCATCGAGTCGATGCACGAAGGGGTGCGTCTGCTCACCGCCATGAACGCGCCCGTGGTGGCCGGCCTGCATGGGGTGGTGGCCGGCGGCAGCCTGAGCCTGGCGCTGGCCTGTGATCTGGCGATTGCGGCCGAGGGCACGAAGTTCAACCTGGCCTATGTGAACGTGGCCGCCAACTGCGACGTGTCGGGTTCCTACAGCCTGCCGCGCATCGTGGGCCTGCGCAAGGCGATGGAGATTGCACTGCTGGGCGACACCTTCCTGGTGGATGAAGCGCACCGCCTGGGGCTGGTGAACCGCGTGGTGGCGGCTGAGGCATTGCTGCCCGAAGCCTTGGCCTTGGCGCAGCGCCTGGCCAACGGGCCCACGCTGGCCTTGGGCAAGCTCAAGCGCCTCCTGCGCACCTCGTTTGACCACACCCTGGACCAGCAGTTGGACCTCGAAAGCCAGGCCTTCCAGGACAGCGCCCGCACGGCCGATTTCGCCGAGGCCATGAACGCCTTCTTCTCCAAGCGCAAGCCGGTCTTCAACGGCCGTTGAATCGGGAGTACCTTTACATGAACCAGTCCGTCGTGGTGGCTGGCGTGGGCATGATCCCCTTCGCCAAGCCTGGAGCCCATGAACCCTACCCCGTGATGGCCTCTGCGGCCACGCGGCTGGCCCTGGACGACGCAGGCTTGGCCTATGCCGATGTGCAGCAGGCCTATGTGGGCTTTGTGTATGGCGACTCCACCGCCGGGCAGCGCGCCCTGTACGAAGTGGGGATGACCGGCATTCCCATCTTCAACGTGAACAACAACTGCTCCACCGGCTCGACCGCCTTGTTCCTGGCGCGCCAGGCGGTGCAAAGCGGTGCTGCCGAGTGCGTGCTGGCCCTGGGCTTCGAGCACATGAACCCGGGTGCCTTGGGTGCGGTGTTCCAGGACCGTCCCAGCCCCTTCGACAAGTTCGACGAGGCCACCGATGAGTTGGTGGGCAACGGACAGGTTCCCCTGGCCTTGCGCTATTTCGGTGGTGCGGGCCTGGCCCATATGAAGGAGTTCGGCACCTCGCTGACGACCTTTGCCAAGATTAGAGCCAAGGCCTCGCGCCATGCCGCGCGCAACCCCTTGGCGCTGTTCCGAAAGGAGGTCACGGAGGACGAGGTGATGAATGCACCCGTGATGTGGCCCGGTGTAATGACCCGCCTGATGGCCTGCCCCCCGACCTGCGGCGCGGCCGCGGCCATCGTGTGCAGTGCCGACTACGCCGCACGCAAAGGGCTGAAGGCGGGGGTGCGCATTCGCGCCCAGGCCATGACCACGGATGGCCCTGCCACATTCGGTGAACGCGACATGCGCGAGGTGGTGGGCTTCTCAATGGCGCAGCAGGCCGCACGCCAGGTCTACGAGGCTGCTGGCGTGGGTCCGCAGGATGTGGCCGTGGTGGAGCTGCATGATTGCTTTGCCCACAACGAGCTCATCAGTTACGAGGCCCTGGGCCTGTGTGAACGTGGGGGTGCCGAGCGCTTCGTGGTGGACGGTGACAACACCTATGGCGGGCGCGTGGTGACGAACCCCTCGGGTGGTCTGTTGAGCAAGGGGCATCCCCTGGGCGCCACGGGTTTGGCGCAGTGCGCGGAGTTGGTGCAGCAGCTGCGCGGCACGGCCGGGCAGCGGCAGGTGGAAGGCGCGCGCCTGGCCCTGCAGCACAACCTGGGCCTGGGTGGCGCGTGCGTGGTCACGCTGTACGAGCGGGTCTAGGTCGAAACGGCGTCGGTTGCGCGGGCGCGACAACGCGCTAAGCTGTGCGGCATGAAAGCCGCTTACTACGATCGCCTGGGACCGGCCGCCGAGGTCCTTCAAGTTGGGGACCTCGACACCCCGCAGCCGGGTCCGGGTGAGGTGCGGGTTCGCATCGCTTACTCGGGCATCAACCCCTCGGATGTGAAGTCGCGCCGCGGCCTGCGCAGTCCGCTCATGCCCTTTCCGCGCGTCATCCCGCACAGTGATGGCGCAGGTGTGATTGACGCCGTGGGCGCGGGCGTGGAGCCTTCGCGCGTGGGTGAACCGGTGTGGACTTGGAACGCGGCCTGGGGCAGGCCCTTTGGCACTGCCGCGGAATACGTTTGTTTGCCACAGGCTCAGGCCGTGAGCCTGCCGCGTGACGCCACCGGTTCGTGTGTGGTGGAGGGTGTGGCCGGGGCCTGCCTGGGTATTCCGGCACTCACCGCCCTGCATGCGGTGCTGATGGACGGCGGCGTGGCCGGCAAGACGGTGCTGGTGGCCGGTGGGGCCGGTGCCGTGGGCCACTACGCGGTGCAGATGGCGTCGATGCTGGGGGCGGCTCGTGTCTTGAGCACCGTGAGCAGCGATGAGAAGGCTGCGATTGCGCGGGATGCGGGAGCGGATGAGACGATCAACTACCGCAGCGAACCCTTGGTGGATCGGGTGCGTGAACTCACGGGCGGGCGCGGCGTGGACCGCATCATCGAGCTGGATGTGGGGGTGAACGGTGCAGCCGACCTGGAGATGCTGCGCACGGGCGGTGAACTGGTTGTCTACGGCAGCAGCACGCCGCAAATGCAGGTGCCCTTCTATCCGCTGATCGTGAAGAACCTGCAACTGCGATGCTTCATGGTGTACCACCTGGAGGCCGCCGACCGGCAGCGCGCGGAGCAGACGCTGACACGGATGCTGGCGCGGGGCGCGCTGAAGCATCAGATTGCCAAGGTGTTGCCGCTGGAGGATGTGGTGGCCGGGCACGAGCTGGTGGAGAGCGGCCGCGCCGTGGGCAATGTGGTGCTGTGCGTTGGCGATGGGCGGATGAGTCTTGTAGGCTCATGACCAAGACTGCAGGTTTGGATACGGCCGGCCCCATGGGCGCACATGATGCGCGTGAACAGATGAAGCCTTTGGGGCGCCTTGGTCTGATTGGGGCAGGGCGCCTGGGTCAAACCTTGGTTCGCGCATGTGCGGCCGCAGGCCTTCCCTTCGACGCCGTGTACAGCCGCCGCGCGGATCCACTTCAAGCGCTGCAGCAAGACTTGGGCATAGCGCCGTCACACGGCGCGCAGGCTGTGGTGGATGGGTGTGACACCGTCTTCATCACGGTTGCCGATGATGCGATTGAGCCTGTGTGTGCATCGCTGAAGTGGCGTGCCGGACAGGTGGTGGTGCATTGCAGCGGTGCCACCGAGCTTGCCGCATTGCGTTCGGCTGCAAGGCAGGGCGCGGTCGTGGCGGGGTTTCACCCCCTGCATACCTTCGGCGATGTGCAGACGGCCTTGAGTGGCTTGCCCGGTTGTGCCGTGGCGGTGGAGGCGTCAGAGCCGGTCGCCCTGCAGGCCTTGACTGCACTGGCCCAGGCCTTGGGTACCCGGCCCTTTGAGTTGCCACCGGGCTGCAGGGCGCTGTACCACGCCAGCGCGCATTACGCGGGCTCGCTGGTGGTGACCTTGATGGATGAGGCGGTGCGCCACTGGGACCGAATGGGCGTGGGCCAGGAGCAGGCACTGGCCGCGCTGCTGCCGCTCTTGCGCAGCACCGTGCGGGCCATGGAGGCACGCGGCTTGGGCGCGGGCATGGCCGGCGTGGTGGCGCGCGGTGATGCGGGCGTGCTGCAACAGCACTTGCAGGCACTGGATGCCGTTGGGCCGGATGAACGGCAGCTTTATGCCGAGATCAGCCGCCGCAGTGTGCGCTTGGCTCTGGAGGCGGGGCGCATCAGCGCCGAGCAGGCGCAGGCGATGATCCCATTGCTGGACCCCTGAGCCACGGCGCCCACGCGGGAATCAAGGAGCGGTGTGGCCGGCTCCACCACCCAGCACCTTGTACAGCGTGCCCTGGTTGACCAGCAACTGCGCTTGCGCCTGAATCAGCGCCGTTTGTGCGGCGTACAGCGAGCGTTGCGCGTCCAACACCTCCAAGTAGGCTGAGGCCCCCAAGCGCCAGCGCGTGTCGGCCAAGCGCAAACGCTCGGTTTCAGCCTGTACCTGGGCATGCACCGCCTGCAGTTGTTCGTTGAGGGTGGTGCGCGCAGCCAGTGCGTCACTCACCTCCTTGAATGCCACCTGCACCGTCTTCTCGTACTGCGCCAAGGCCGACTGCTGTGCCGCGGTGGCCTGGGCCACTCCAGCGCGTGCACGGCCGGCGTCGAAGATGGGCGCGATCAATTGCGGGGCGACGCCCCAGACCCAGGTACCCCCGGCGAACAGGGAGGACAGATCCCGGCTGGCCTGACCGAAGGAGGCGGTGAGCGAGATGCGCGGGAACAAGGCAAGCCGCGCCACTTCCACATTGGCCTGGGCCGCTTGCAACTGCGCCTCGGCCGCGCCGATGTCCGGGCGCCTGCGCAGCACGTCGGAGGGCAGGTCCGCGCGAAGGGCGGGCGGCGCGGTGTTCAGCATGGGCGCCAAGGCGGCCGCATTTGCCGGCGCTGTGGAGAACTCCGGTGGAAGCGGGCGTCCCAACAGCAATGCCAAGCTGCTCTCATCAAGCACCTTCTGTCTCTGCACCTGGGCCAGAGCCGCACGCGAAGCCTGCAGCAGGGCTTGTGCCTGCGCCTCATCCAGGGCCGATCCCGCCCCGGCCTTGACGCGGCCCTGCACCACCTTCAAACCCTCTTCGCGCGAGCGAACCGTCTCTTGCGTGACCTGCAGCAGGGCCTGATCGGCCAGCAGGTTCACATGCGCGGCGGCCACGGCCGCGATGAGGCTGGAGCGTGCTGCCGACTGCAGGAATTCACTGGCGCGCAGCTGGGCCTGCGCGGCGCTGGCCTGCTGCCGCACGCGCCCGAAGAGGTCGACCTCATAAGCCGTGGTGCTCAAGCCGCCGGTGACAGTGGTGCTGACGCCGCCGCTGTTCGTGGGCACGCGTGCTCCGCCAATGCCCGCATTCAGCGTGGGCCACAGGTCGGCCTCGCGGATCACGGCCTGCGCACGGGCCTGCTCCACATTGAGAGCCGCCACACGCAGGTCGCGGTTGTGGTCCAGCGCCAGGCGGATGAGTGCTTGGAGCTTCGCGTCGGAAAAGAAACGGTCCCAGGCGAGGTCGGGCGCGGCCACCGTCTGCACTGACGCCACTGCCGTGGATTCAAACCGGTCGGGTGTGAGGGCTGCTTGGCCGCCGCTCGGCGCCTTCACCGAAGTTGGTGCTGCACAGCCCGCCAACAAAACCATGCCCATCGCCGCCGCGATCATCGTGTGGACGGAGGTGAGACCGCGCTTCATGACCAGTCCTCCGCCTTGGGCTTGTCCGGGTCTTCATGCGCATACAACTGCCGCTGCCGTTCGCTGCCTTTGAACAGCCGCCGCACGACCACGAAGAACACCGG
The DNA here is from genome assembly GCA_027487995.1 of Rubrivivax sp. Lineage (GTDB taxonomy): Bacteria > Pseudomonadota > Gammaproteobacteria > Burkholderiales > Burkholderiaceae_C > RFTU01. The sequence goes on from JAIYCN010000038.1 coordinate 11,407, forward strand.
CACCATGAAGATGGCCAGCACCGTGGCGCTGATCATGCCGCCCAGCACACCTGTGCCGATGGAGCGTTGACCGGCTGAACCCGCCCCGCTGGCCAGCACCAAGGGCATCACGCCCAGAATGAAGGCCAGCGAAGTCATGAGGATGGGCCGCAGGCGCAGATGTGCTGCCTCCAACACCGCCTCGATCAGGTCCTTGCCCTGCGCATGGAGGTCCTTGGCGAACTCGATGATCAGCACTGCGTTCTTGGCGGACAGGCCGATGATGGTGATCATGCCCACCTTGAAGAACACATCGTTCTCCAGGCCACGCATGAGCGTCGCACTCACCACGCCCAGCACGCCCAAGGGCACCACCAGGATCACGGCCAGCGGAATCGACCAGCTTTCGTACAAGGCCGCCAGGCACAAGAAGACGGCCAGCATGGAAAAGAAGAAGAGCAGATAAGCCGTGGCACCGCTGAGTTTCTCTTCACGCGCCAAGCCGGTCCACTCGTAGCCGATGCCCGTTGGCAGTTGCGCGGCCAGTCGCTCCATCTCGGCAATGGCCTCGCCTGAGCTCACGCCCTTGGCCGGCTCACCGGCAATGCGCACCGCAGGGTAGCCGTTGTAGCGCACGGCTTGCATGGCGCCGGTGACCCACTTGGTCTTGGCGAAGGCGCCCACCGGTACGGCCTGCCCCTGGGCATTGAGCACGGTCAGTTGCAGCAGGTCGTCGGGCTCCATCCGTGCCGGGGCATCGGCCTGCACGATCACGCGTTGCACCCGGCCCTGGTTCAGGAAGTCGTTGATGTAGGCCGAACCCAACGCAGTGGCCAGCACGTTGTTGATGGCGCCGAAGCCCACGCCCAAGGCGGCTGCGCGGTCGCGGTCGATTTCCAGTTCCACCTGCGCCGCATCTTCCAAACCATCGGGCCGTACAGCCGTCAGCAGCGGGCTTTTCTGCGCTTCGGCCAGCAGTTGCCCACGCGCCTGCATCAGCACGTCACGCCCAACGCCCGCGCGGTCCTGCAGGCGGAAGGCAAAGCCGTTGGCCCGTCCCAGTTCGCGGATGGCCGGCGGACTCACCGGGAAGATGAAGGCGTCCCGAATGCCGCCCAGCAGGCCCTGTGCGCGCTTGACCAAGGCCTGCGCCGACTGCTCGGGGTCGGGCCGCTCGTCCCAGTCCTTGAGCGCCACGAAGTTCAGCGCCGAGTTCTGGCCCGATCCCGAGAAATTGAAGCCCATCACACTGGTCATCGCCGCCACTTCGGGCTGCTTGAGCATCACGCCTTCAATCTGCTTCATCACCTCCAGCGTGCGCTGCTGGGTGGCCCCGGGGGGCAGCAGCACGTTGATCAGGATGTTGCCTTGGTCTTCGTTGGGTACGAAGGCGGTGGGCAGCCGCGTGTACATCACGCCTGCCGCGCCGATGACGGCGGCGTAAATGACAAGGTAGCGGCCGGTCTGGCGCACCATGCGGGCTACGATGCCCTCATACCCCCGCGCCGCGCGCGCGTAGCTGCGGTTGAACCAGCCGAAGAAGCCCGTCTTGGCGTGGTGATGACCGGGCTGCACGGGCTTGAGCAGCGTGGCGCACAAGGCCGGCGAGAACGACAGCGCCAGGAAGGCCGACAGCAGGATGGCCGTGACCATCACGGCGGCAAACTGCCGGTAGATGTTGCCGATGGCGCCGCTGAAGAAGGCCAGCGGAATGAACACCGACACCAGCACCACGGTGACGCCGACGATGGCCCCGCTGATCTGCGACAGGGCCTTGCGGGTGGCTGCTCTTGGAGGCAAGCCCTCCTCGCTCATGATGCGCTCAACGTTCTCCACCACGACGATGGCATCGTCCACCACAATGCCGATGACCAGCACCATGCCGAACATGGTCAGCACGTTGATCGAGAAGCCCATGGTCAACAGGGCGGCGAAGGTGCCCAGCAGGGCCACTGGCACCACCAGGGTGGGGATCAGCGTGTAGCGGATGTTCTGCAGGAACAGGAACATCACCAGGAACACCAGCACCACGGCTTCAATCAGCGTCTTGGCCACCTGATTGATGGAGATGCGCACGAAGGTGGAGCCGTCGAAGGGGATGGTGGCCTTCACGCCGGGCGGGAAGAACTTCTCGATCTGGGCGACCTTTTCACGAATCAGATCGGCGGTCTCCAGCGCATTCGCGCCGGATGCCAACTGCACCGACATGCCCGCCGAGGGCTCGCCGTTCAAGCGCGTGCGAAAGCCATAGCCCTGCGCACCGAGTTCGATGCGCGCGACATCGCGCAGCCGCACCGCCGAGCCATCGGGATTGGCGCGCAGCACGATGCGGCCAAACTCCTCGGCCGTGTTCAGGCGACCCTGCACCACCACTGTGGCGGTGATGGTCTGTTCCGCCACGGCAGGCTGTTCGCCCAAGGTGCCGGAGGTGACCTGGATGTTCTGCTGTGCGATGGCCGCATTGACGTCGGCCGTGGACAGGCGGTAGGCCTGCAGCTTCACCGGGTCGACCCAGATGCGCATGGCGCGTTCGGTGCCGAACAGGTTGGCCTGGCCCACGCCTGGCACGCGCTGGATTTCGGGCAGCACCGCGCGTGAGGCGAAGTCGCCCAGGGCCACCGGGTCGAAGGCCGGGTTGCTGGAGGACAGCACCACGAAAAGCAGAAAGTTCGGGTTGGCCTTGTCCACGCGGATGCCCTGCTGCGTGACGGCCGCCGGCAGTCGCGGTGTGGCGCGGGCCAGGCGGTTCTGCACGTCCACCTGCGCCAGGTCGGGGTTGGTACCGGGTGTGTAGCTCAGGGTGATGGAGCCGCTTCCATTGGCCTGGGCCACCGATTCCATGTAGGCCAGGCCTGGCGAGCCGTTCATCTCCTGCTCGATGAGTGAGATGACCGTGTTCTCCAGCGTCTGGGCTGAGGCGCCCGGGTAGGTGACGTTGACCGAGATCGAGGGAGGTGCCACCGGCGGGTATTGCGCGATGGGCAGCTGTGTGAGCGCCACGCTGCCGCCCACCAGGATGAAGAGCGCGATGACCCACGCGAAGACCGGGCGGTTGATGAAGAACTGCGCCATGCGCCGCTCCTATCGGGCCGCCGGGGCCGGCTTTGAAGCGGAGGCCGCGGGTGCGCTGGGACCGGCGCCTGCACCGGCACCACCTGAAGCGCCACCCGCTGGCTTGCCCCCAGGCGTCCAGGGCACCGGTTTCACCGGTCCTTTGCCGCGCAGTTTCTGGAAGCCGTCGACCATCACCTGCTCGCCGTCCTTCAGCCCCTCGAGCACCACCCATTGGTTTCCGCGCGCCGGGCCAATCTTGACCGGGCGCTGTTCGACCATCCCGTCCTCACCCACCACGCGCACGGAATCACCCTGGCCGCCCCGGGCGACGGCCTGTGCGGGCACCAGCATCGCGCCCGGCGCCGTTGCCTGCTCCAGCTGCACGCGCATGAACAGGCCAGGCAGAAGTGACTTCTTGGGGTTGGGAACGATGGCACGCAGTGAGATCTGTCCGGTGGCTTGGTCCACGCTCAAGTCTGAAAACAGCAGCTTGCCTTTTTGCGGATGAACACTCCCGTCCTCCAGCACCAAGGTGATCACGGCCGCGTCTTTCCCCGCTGTCTTGAGTTGACCGCGTTCAATGGCCGCTCGCAGTCGCAGCACATCGGCCGCGGGTTGCGTGAAGTTCACGAACAGGGGGTCAATCTGTTGCACCACCGCCAGGGCGGTGGCCTCACCCTGTCCAACGAGTGCACCTTCGGTCACCAGGGTGCGGCCGATGCGCCCGGCAATCGGCGCCGTCACCGAGGCATGGTTCACATTGATCTGGGCCAGTTGAACAGCAGCCTTGGCCGCGGCCACCTCGGCCTCGGCCTGGCGCCGTGCGGCCTGCGCATTGATTGCCTCCTGTTCGCTGATGGCCTTGGCCTCCAGCAACGGGCGCGCGCGGTCCGCCTGGGCCTGGGCCTGCAGCAAGGTGCCCTCGGCGCGTGCCAGTTGAGCCTGCGCGCTGGCCAATGCCGCTTGATAGGGGGTGGGGTCGATCGTGAACAGCAGCTGGCCTTCACGCACCTCGCTGCCTTCTTCAAAGCGCCGCGCCTGCAGGATGCCCGCCACGCGTGCACGGATCTGGGCCACGCGAGAGGCCTCGGTGCGGCCAGGTAATTCGGTCAGCAGGCCCACGTCCGCTGATTGCACCTTGACCACGCCCACCGCGGGTGGTGGTGGCGCACCTCCGGGGCCACCTGCCGGGCTGGCTGTTGCGCTGGTGTTGTTGCCGGGCGCTCCACCGGCCGGGGGAGAAGGCGCTGTGTTCGGCGCCTTGTTTTCACCGCCG
>JAIYCN010000399.1 GCA_027487995.1 Rubrivivax sp.
CTGGCCCGATTACGTGCTGCACAAGATGGTCACCGTGATGAAGGGTGGCCAGGAGGTCAAGATCTCCAAGCGGGCGGGCAGCTACGTCACGCTGCGCGACCTGATCGACTGGACCAGCCGCGACGCGGTCCGCTTCTTCCTCATCAGCCGCAAGGCCGACACCGAATTCACCTTCGACGTGGACCTGGCCCTGCAGCAGAACGACGAGAACCCGGTGTTCTACGTGCAGTACGCGCACGCCCGCATCTGTTCGGTGCTGGACCAGTACACGCAGGGCGGTGGAGACGTGCAGTCCCTGAACAGCGCGAACCTGGCCCTGCTGGTGGCCCCCACCGAAGCCGCCCTCATGCTCAAGCTGGCGCAGTACCCCGACATGCTCACCGGGGCTGCGAAGGACCTGGCGCCGCATGATGTGGCCTTCTACGCGCGCGACCTGGCCGGCGCCTTCCACTCCTACTACGCCGCCGAGCGATTCCTGGTGGCCGACACCGAACTGGCCCGCGCGCGCCTGGCCCTGCTGCAGGCCACACGGCAAGTGCTGGCCAACGCGCTGGCCATGGTGGGCGTGAATGCCCCGCAGCGGATGGAGCGCACGGCAGCGGACAACGGAGCCCCGGCATGAGCATCGTCACGCACCTGGACCGCACGAACCGCGCACGCGGCGGCATCACTGCCCCCCACCGCCAGCGCGGCGGCACCCTCATCGGCCTCATCGTCGGGCTCTTGATCGGCCTGGGCGTGGCCTTGGGTGTGGCGCTGTACGTGGGCAACGTGCCCGTGCCCTTCGTGGACAAGTTGCCCCAGCGCACCGCCGACCAGGACGCCGCGGAAACCGAACGCAACAAGAACTGGAACCCCAATGCGCCGCTGGCGGGCAAGGCCGGCGTGCCGGCCACCACCGCGTCGGCGCCGCAGAACGCAGCCAGTGCCGCCGATGCAGCGCCAGCGGCCACCGGCGCCGGTGGTGCCGCCGCAAGCACCGGGCAGGCCACAGGTGCCACCGCCAACCCCAACACGCCCACCAACACGCCGGCCAACGCACCCGCTGCCGCCCGCACACCCGACCCACGCCCCGAGGTCACGGGCCTGTTCATCCAGGCCGGTGCGTTCAGCAAGGTGGAAGACGCGGAACAGCAGCGCGCGAAGCTGGCCATGCTGGGGTTCTCGGCCCGCATCTCCGAGCGTGACCAAGGCGGACGCCTGGTGTACCGGGTCCGTGTGGGGCCTTATGAAACTCGCGACGAAACGCAGGGTCCAATGGACCGTCTGCAGGCAGCCGGCATCGAGGTCAGTCTCGTGCGGGTTGAACGCAGCGCCACGCCCTGATGCGGCACCGGCATCCATCTGACATTCACCGAACTCACATGAAAAGACGCACCTTTATCCACCAACATGCCCTGGGGGCGGCCGCACTGGCCGCTGCTGGCGGCATCACCTTGGGCAGCGTCCCGGCGGCAGCGCAAGGCGGCTTCGTCGAAGGCCGTGACTATCGGCGCCTGGGCAATCCCGCGCCGGTGCCCGGCCACGGCAAGATCGACGTGGTGGAGTTCTTCTGGTACGGCTGCCCGCATTGCAACGCGCTGGAACCGGCACTGGACGCCTGGGCCGCCAAGTTGCCGGCCGATGTCGCGTTCCGCCGCATGCCCGTGGTCTTCGGTGCGCTGCACGAGGCCCACGCCCGGATGTTCTTTGCACTCGAAGCCATGGGCCAGTTGCCCGCCGTGCACAAGCGCGTGTTCGCAGCGCTGCACGTGCAGCGCCGCCGCCTGGACAAGCCCGAGGACATCATCGCCTTCGTGGCCGAGCAAGGCGTGGACAAGGCCAAGTTCACCGAGGCCTACAACGGCTTTGGCGCCGCATCCAAGGTTCGCCAGAGCCAGCAGTTGGCCCAGGCCTACGCGCTGGACGGCGTTCCGGCCCTGGGCATTGCCGGGCGCTTCCTCACCGCGGGCTCCATGGCCGGCAGCAACGAGCGGGCGCTTCAGGCGGCGGACTTCCTCATCGCGCAGTCGCGTAAACCGGCTTGAAGCAGGCCAGGGCCTGGGCCATCAGCCGGGCCAGCGCCTGCCAGGGGTCTTGCGGCCAGGCCGGGTCCCTAAGACCCTTCACCACGCCGTCGACGATGCTGGCCGCATGAACCAACGCGGCCAGTTCGTCGGCTGACACCCGCGGCGCCACGCGCTCGAACAGCCGCTCCTTCAGGCCCCACACCCGCTGCTCACGCAGGGCCATGGGCAGCGGCTTGCCTTGCTGCAGCGCGTCCTTCACACGCCACAACGCACGCAGGTCTTCGGCCAGGGTCCAGTGCACCAACACGGGCGCTTCTCCCGCGGCCTGCAGGCCCTCGAGCATGCGCAGTGCACGCGCGGACTGGCAGGCCAGCACCGCTTCAGACAACTTGAACACGTCGTAGCGTGCGACGTTGAGCACGGCGTTCTCCACCTGCTCCCAATTCAGGGTCCCCGGTGCATGCAAGAGCGCCAATTTCTGGATTTCCTGGTGCGCGGCCAGCAGGTTGCCCTCCACCCGATCAGCCAGGAAGGTCAGGATGCGCTGCGCCTCTTCACCCGATGCCAACTCCAGCCCCTGCTGCTGCAGGCGCCGCGCAATCCACGCGGGCAGGTCCTTGCGCTCCACCGGGTCGATGCGGATGCTCACACCCGCCCCCTCCAGCGCCGCAAACCAGGCACTGGCCAACTGCTGGCGGTCCAGGCGAGGCAGGAATACGATGGTGCACACCTCGTCGCTGAGCGCCTCGCAATACTGCTGCAAGGCCACCGACCCTTCCTTGCCCGGCTTGCCCGAAGGGATGCGGATCTCGATGAGCTGCTTGTCGGCAAACAGGCTCATGGCGCGTGCGCTGGCCAGCACCGAACTCCAGTCGAAGTGCGCACCACTCACCGTGTGGACCTGCCGGTCGGTGTGGCCAGCCCCACGCGCGGCGGCCCGAATCTGGTCACCCGCCTCTTGGGTCAACAGCGGATCGTCACCGTGAATCACGTACAGCGGCCGCACGCCGCGCTGCGCAAGCTGCTGGGTCAGTTGATCGGGGCGCAACTGCATGGCGTCAGGCGGGGGCCTTGGGCAGGCTCACCGCTTCCAGGCGGCGCACGATCTGCACGGCGACATCACGCTCCAGCACACGGAAGATTTCCTCTTCCTCACGCGCCTTGGCCAGTGCCGCACTCTCGTTGGTGGCCATGTCTCGCTGCAGGATCAGATCAGTCGGGTCGATCAGGTTCCCGCCCTGGGGTGTGCCCAGGGAAAAGCGCACCCTCAGGCGCAGCACCAGTTCACGCACCAGGCCCGTGGCCGTGAGACCCGTCACCACCTTCTCGCGCTGCGCGCTTTCCAGCCGCAACACCACCTGGGCCTGCTGCGCAGCCTCCACCAACTGGACGCGGCCACCGAGTTGACGCCTCAATTCCTGCGCCATGCTCGATTGCGGCGCCGCGCCGGTGAGGTGCAGCCGGGAGAAGCCCAGCGAGGTGGCGCCGCGCAGCCGAAAACCGCAACCGCCGACCGAGCCCAGAGTACCCAAGGCAGCCAGGGTCGAGAGCCCCTTGAGGCCGGCCAAGCCCGCGGCACCCAGGCCGCGCAGGGCGGCACGCCGCGGTGCCTGAGGCACGGGCCCGACCGCGGCGTCGGGCTTCATCACACCACCACGTTGACCAGGCGCCCGGGCACGATCACCACCTTGCGCGGGGCGCGGCCTTCGGCAAAGCGCGTGAACTCCGGGCTGGCCAAAGCCGCCGCTTCGATGGTGGCCTGGTCCGCCTGGGCCGGCACGCGGATGCTGCCGCGCATCTTGCCGGCAATCTGCAGCACCAGCTCAATCTCATCCTGCACCAGCGCGGCCTCGTCCACCGCAGGCCAGGCAGCATCGAGCAGTTCGCCCTGGCGCGCCGCGTAGCCCAGGCCGCTCCACAAGCCGTGCGTGATGTGCGGGCAGGCGGGGTAGAGGGCGCGCAGCAGCACCGACACGCCCTCGCACAGCACTGCGGCGTCGCCTTCTTGGTCTTCACCGGCCGAAGGCTCGAAGGCCTCCAGGGTGTTGAGCAGCTTCATGCAGCCCGACACCACGGTGTTGTACTGCATGCGTTCATAGTCATAGCTCACCTGGCGCAGCACCAGGTGCACTTCACGCCGCAGGGCCTTGGCCTGGGCGCCCAGCCGTGCCCCCGAAAGGTCACCCGCCGTGGCCTGCTTCAGCAGTGCCTCGTGCTTGGCGCCCAGGGCCCACACGCGGCGCAGGAAGCGGTTGGAACCCTCTACGCCGGCGTCGTTCCACTCCAACGTCTGCTCCGGCGGCGAAGCGAACATCACGAACAGCCGCGCCGTGTCCGCGCCGTAGCGGTCGATCAGTTCCTGCGGGTCAACGCCGTTGTTCTTGGACTTGGACATGGTGCCCACGCCCTCGTAGTCGATGGGCGTGCCCGCGGGCAGGTCGCCCTTGGCCTGCTTGAGCTTGGCCCCCACGATCTTGCCGCTGGCCTCGTCGAAGACGTTGTCCACCTCGTGCGGCCAAAAGTACTCGATGCCGCCCTTTTCCGTGCGGCGCGAATAGATGTGGTTGAGCACCATGCCCTGCGTGAGCAGCTTGGTGAAGGGCTCGTCCACCGTCACCAGGCCCAGGTCGCGCATCACCTTGGTCCAGAAGCGCGCATACAGCAGGTGCAGGATGGCATGCTCAATGCCGCCGATGTACTGGTCCATCCCCGCGTGGCCCGCAGCGGCACCCTGGCCCGCCATCCAGTAGGCGGTGCCGGATCCCACCATGCGCTGGGCGTCCTGGGGGTCGCAGTAGCGCATGAAGTACCAGGACGAATCCACGAAGGTGTCCATCGTGTCCGTCTCGCGCCGCGCGTCGCGGCCGCAGGTGGGGCACTTCACCTTCAGGAAGGGTTCACACTTGTTCAGCGGGTTGCCGCTGCCGTCGGGAATCAGGTCCTCGGGCAGCACCACCGGCAGGTCGGCTTCAGGCACCGGCACCGCGCCGCAACCGGGCTTCTCAGCCGTGCCGTCGCAGTGGATGATGGGAATGGGCGTGCCCCAGTAGCGCTGGCGACTGATGCCCCAGTCGCGCAGGCGCCATGTGGTGCGCTTCTCACCCAGGCCCTTGTCGGCCAGCGTGGCGGCCACGCGGTCCACGGCCTGCACGTAGCCCAGGCCGTCGATGAAGCCCGAGTTCACGCAGCGGCCGCTGTGCTTGTCGGCATACCACTCCTGCCAGCGGGTGGCGTCAAAGGTTTGGCCTTCCACGGCCACCACCTGCGCAATGGGCAGGCCGTATTTCAGGGCGAAGGCGAAGTCGCGCTCGTCGTGGGCGGGCACACCCATCACGGCGCCGTCGCCGTAGCTCATCAGCACGTAGTTGCCCACCCACACCGGCACATCCGCCCCGGTGATGGGGTGCTTCACGGTCAAGCCCGTGGGCAGGCCTTCCTTTTCCTTGGTGGCCAGTTCGGCCTCGGTGGTGCCGCCCTGCTTGCAGGCTTCCACAAAAGCCGCCACCTTCGCGTCGCGCGCAGCGGCCAGCGTGGCCAGCGGATGCTCGGGCGCCACCGCGCAGAAGGTGACCCCCATGATGGTGTCCGCGCGCGTGGTGAACACGTACAGGCGACCATCCTGGATGAGCGAGCCGTCTTCACCGCGAATGTCATGCGGGAAGGCAAAGCGCACGCCCGCGCTCTTGCCGATCCAGTTCTCCTGCATGGCCTTCACACGGTCGGGCCAACCCGGCAGGCCGTCCTTCACATGCTGCAGCAGTTCTTCAGCGTACTGGGTGATGCGCAGGTAGTAGCCCGGAATCTCGCGCTTTTCCACCAGGGCGCCTGAGCGCCAGCCGCGCCCATCGATCACCTGTTCATTGGCCAGCACCGTGTGGTCCACCGGGTCCCAGTTCACCACCTGCGTGCGCCGCTCGGCAATGCCCTTTTCCAGCATTTTCAGGAAGAGCCACTGGTTCCACTTGTAGTACTCGGGGCTGCAGGTGGCCACCTCGCGGCTCCAGTCGATGGCCAGGCCCATGGCCTTCATCTGCCCCTTCATGTGGGCGATGTTGTCGTAGGTCCACTTGGCCGGCGGCACCCGGTTCTTCATGGCCGCGTTTTCCGCGGGCAGGCCAAAGGCGTCCCAGCCCATGGGCATGAGCACGTTGAATCCCTTCATCCGCAGATGACGGGTCAGCATGTCGTTGATGGTGTAGTTGCGCACGTGCCCCATGTGCAGCTTGCCGCTGGGATACGGCAGCATCGAGCAGGCATAGAACTTGGGGCGGGAGGCGTCTTCGGTGACGCGGTAGGCATCGTGCGCGGCCCAATGCGAATGGGCCGCGGCTTCCACCTCAGCGGGCTGGTACTTGGGATTCATGGGGCGGAATTGTAGGAGGCCGCCCCCCGGCCGAGTCCGTCACGAAGGCAATGCGCGAGAGCCCGGCCTTCTGCAACAAGCCGATCAGCTCGGCCACCTGCCCATAGGGCACCGCCCGGTCGGCCCTCAACTGCACTTCAGTCTTGGGATCCACCTGCGCGGCCTGCTGGGCCTGCTGAACGAGCTGCTCCCGGTCCACCCGCTGTTCGCCCACATAGGTGCGGCCCTGGGTGTCCAGCGCCACCACCAGGGGCTTGGGGGCCTGCGAGGGGCCGGCCGCATCACTGCGCGGCAAGTCCAGCTTCAGGCTGTTGCTCATCAGCGGTGCGGTCACCATGAAGATGACCAGCAGCACCAGCATGACGTCGATCAGGGGCGTCATGTTGATCTCGCCCATGGGTTCAGTGCGCGAGGGGCTGCTCAATCGGCCAAAGCTCATTCAAGCGGCTCCGCTGCAGCCAACAGGTCGTGTGCAAAGCCTTCCAACTGCTCTTCGGCCGCGGCAATCCATTTGCCCAGCAGGTTGTAGCCCAGCACCGCAGGAATGGCCACCGCCAGGCCCGCAGCCGTCATGATGAGCGCCTCGCCCACCGGGCCGGCAATCTTGTCCACCGTCATCACGCCGGCCACCGACATTTCCACCAGGGCATGGTAGATGCCCCACACGGTGCCGAACAGGCCGATGAAGGGCGACGTGCTGCCCACCGAGGCCAGCACCACCTGCCCCATGCGAAGATGGGCCAGGCTGGACTGCAGGGCCTCGCGCAGGCGCCGGGTCAGGCGCGCCGCCGCCGGGGTGCTGCGGCCCACACTGCCTTCAGGTTCTTCAGTCAGGCTGGCATCCAGCAGGGGCAAGAGCACCCCCTCTCGGTCCAGCGTGCCCAGGCGCTCACGGCCGGATGCGGCATCCGGCGCCGCCCAGTAGGCCTGCAGCGCCCGCGGCACATCGCCGGCCACGCGGCGCAGCACCCAGGCCTTCCAGATGATCAAGGCCCAACTCGACACCGACATCAGCAGCATGAGCAGGGCCACCGCGCGGCCCACGCTGTCGGTTTGTGCCCAGTAACCTGAAAAACCGTCCATTCAACAACCGCCCGGCAGCAAGAAAGAAGGACAGCGCCGGCAACTAGGCCTTGAAGCCCAGCACCTGCGCCATGTCGAACAGGCCAGGCCCGCGCCCCATGAGGAAGCGCGCCGCCCGCAGGCTGCCCTGCGCGTAGGTGACGCGGCTGCTGCTCTTGTGGGTGATTTCAATGCGCTCGCCCGTGCCCAGGAACATCACGGTGTGGTCGCCCACCACGTCACCACCGCGCACCGTGGCAAAACCGATCGTGCTGGGGTCCCGTTCGCCGGTCACGCCCTCGCGCCCATAGACCGCGCACTCCTGCAGATTCCGGCCCAGGGCGTTGGCCACCACCTCGCCCATGCGCAGCGCCGTGCCGCTGGGAGCATCCACCTTGTGTCGATGGTGGGCTTCCACAATCTCGATGTCATAGCCTTCATGCAGCGCACGCGCGGCCATGTCCAGCAGTTGCAGCACCACGTTCACGCCCACGGCCATGTTGGGCGCCATCACCACGCCAATGTGCTGCGCGTGCGCGGCAATCTCCGACTTCTGTTCCGCCGAAAACCCGGTGGTGCCGATCACGGCGCGGGTGCCGTGCGCGCGGCAGGCCTGCAGATGGGCCAGGGTGCCCTCGGGACGGGTGAAGTCGATGAGCACATCCGAAGCGGCCAGCGCCGCCCGCACGTCACTGGTCACCCGCACTCCACTGGCGCGGCCCAACCAAGCCGTGGCGTCCTGGCCCACGGCGGCACTGCCGGGCACATCCAGCGCCGCGCCCAGCACGCAGTCCTCGGCTTGCTCAACGGCTTCGATGAGCATGCGGCCCATGCGGCCACTGGCCCCGGCCACGGCCACGCGGATCAAGGGATTTGCGCCTGCCATCAGCGAGGCTCCAGCGGCGGGTAGCTGCGTGCGGGCCCCTGGGGTTGCGGCAGGGTGGCCGATTCACTGCGCACCGGCAATGGCAACCGGGCGCGCTGCTCGGGCGTCAGCTCCAGCACGGGCACCTTCGGGGTGGCCGCGCGGCGGTCCACCATGCCCGCCACGAATTCGTTTTCAGTGGGCAGGGCGGGCGCGTCGAGCTTCTCCACACGACCATCCTTGTCGAAGTGCACGGTCACGGCCAGGCGTGAGGCTTCGCCCACCCCGCCGCTGCGGCGTGCACTGACATAGATGAAGTCCCAGCGTTGGGCATGGAAAACATCGGTGAGCATGGGGCTGCCGAGCAGGTCGCGCACCTGTTCGCGCGGCATGCCGGGCTTGACCTGGGCCAGTTGCTCGCGCGTCACCACGTTGCCTTGCTGGATGTCGACCTTGTAGGGCGTGAGCCGCTCGATGAGACCGGGCTGGGAAACTGCGGTGAATTCAGGCCGGGACGCGCAACCGCCCAGCAGCACCAGGGCCGTGGCACCAAGGCCGGCCAAGACGCGCGACAAGCGCTGAACCGGGAACTGCATGGAGTTGAATGGCATCGTGGGGCGCCCGAGCAGGGCGGGCACTGGCTATGATGAGTCCATTCTAGTGGCGCGCCTTCCGGCAGCCAGCCCCCATCAGAGGGCCCCATGACCCACGCCGACGAAATCAAGAGCAGCGGCCTGAAGGCCACCTTGCCCCGCATCAAGATTCTGGAGGTCTTCCAGAAGACGCGCGAGCGCCACATGACGGCCGAGGACGTCTACCGCGCGCTGCTGGCCGAGCACGCGGACATCGGGCTGGCCACGGTCTACCGCGTGCTGATGCAGTTCGAGCAGGCGGGATTGTTGATCCGCAGCAACTTCGAAAGCGGCAAGTCCGTGTTCGAACTCAATCAAGGCCAGCACCATGACCACCTGGTGTGCCTGACCTGCGGGCGGGTGGAGGAGTTCTACGACCCGGCCATCGAAGCACGTCAGCGTGAGATTGCGCAGGAACGTGGGTTCGAATTGGCCGACCACAGCCTGGCGCTGTACGCCGAGTGCGTGAAGGCCAGCTGCCCCCACCGGCGCGGCTGAACCGCAGCCTTTGCCCAGATCAGGCCGGATCAGTCGTCTTCGTCGCCGCGCTCCATCGCGGCCTGGTGGCGCTGCAGGAATTCCTGGTAGGTGTCGATGCCGCGCAACTGCAGGATGGTGTTGCGAACAGCCGCCTCCACCAGCACGGCCAGGTTGCGGCCGGCATCCACCGCAATCACCACCTTGCGCACCGGCAGACCCAGCACCTCCTCATACAGAGGCTCGTGCGGCAGGCGTTCGAATTCGCGCTCCATGGTCTCGCGGCGCACCAGATGCACGATGAGCTTCAGGCGCATCTTGCGCCGCACCGCGGTTTCACCAAAGATGGCCTTGATGTCCAGCAGACCAATGCCGCGCACCTCCATGAGGTTCATCAGCAGGCTGGGGCAGCGCCCCTCGATGGCCGTTTGCGACACCCGAAAAAGATCCACCGCGTCGTCGGCCACCAGGCCGTGACCGCGCGAGATCAACTCCAGGCCCAGTTCACTCTTGCCCAGTCCTGATTCGCCAGTGAGCAACACGCCCAGACCCAGGATGTCCATGAAGACGCCGTGCCGCGTGGTGCGCTCGGCCAGCAACTGACCCAGATAGGCCCGCAGTACGTCGATCACATGGCCAGCCGAGGATTGGGTCTGGAACAGCGGAATCTCGGCGCGGTCGCACATGGCCACCAGGCGGTCGGGTGGCGTTTGCGCGTCGGCCACCACCAGCACGGGCGGCTCCAGCGTGACGATGCGCGAGATGCGGCGCTCGGCCACATCGGCTGACGGGTGGCTCAGGTAGGCCACTTCGCGCGAGCCCACCAACTGAACCCGATAGGGATGGATGTAGTTGAGATAGCCGATGAGGTCGGCGGCTGAACGCGCCTGCGCAATGGCCGACTCGGCGAAGTGGCGTTCGGGGTGGGCATGCCCGGCCACCCATTCCCAGCGCAGGGTGTCGCGGTGTTCTTCGAACAGCGCCTCGGCACTCAGCAAGGCGTGCCGCCGGCGTTGGGCTGGGCGCTCAGGCGTGTTCAAGCCACGGACTTCAGCGGCTGCCACTCGGCAATCAGCCGGTGCACGGTGGCCGCGTCGGGCTCCGTCTTCAGCCGCTCGCGCAGGGCACGGTCGCTGAGCAGTTCGGCGATTTCCGAGAGGATTTCCAGGTGACGCTGGGTGGCCGCCTCCGGCACCAACAGCACGATCAGCAGACCCACCGGTTCGTCATCCGGCGCGTCGAAGGCAATGGGCTGGCGCACACGGAGAACCGCGGCCATCGGATTCTTCAAGCCCTTGATTCGGCCATGGGGAATGGCCACGCCGTGACCCAGACCCGTGGAGCCCAAGCGCTCACGCGCGAAGAGGTTGTCGCTCACCGTGGCCCGCGGGATGGCCTGGAGGTTTTCGAACAGCAAGCCTGCGTGTTCGAAGACGCGCTTCTTGCTGGTGACGTCCACATCCACCAGCACATGGGCGGGTGGCAGGATGGCGGCGAGTCGGTTCATGGCGCGTCCGGTAGAGAGAGCCATTATAGGAAGCGCAATGCTTGCGTGGGGCCAACGGGATTGGGGGGAATTGGGCGACTTCACCTAAAAGCCCCAATGAAGAAGGGGTGGCCTCAAGCCACCCCTTCAGACCCGCCTGGCGGGTCAAGGCCCACGCCCGTCAGCCGTTGAGGGACAGACTGCGTTTGGGTGAATCGTGGTGGTGGTCCTGCACCCGGTCCTTGTGGCGGACCACCTGCCGGTCGAGCTTGTCCATCAGTTGATCAATCGCCGCATACAGGTCTTCGTGACTCTGCACGACGAAGATGTCGCGGCCCTTGACGTGCAGCGTGACTTCAGCCTTCTGGCGCTGCTCCTTCTCCTTCTTCTTCTCCACACTCAGCAACACGTTCACATCCACCACTTGGTCAAAGTGGCGCGTGACGCGGTCTAGCTTGTTGAGGACGTACTCGCGCAGGGCGGGGGTCACGTCCAGGTGGTGGCCGCTGATCGTCAGGTTCATCCAAACCTCCTTCCAAAACGGGATAACGAGAGGAACGAAATACTCACCCATCGGTAGCCGACTGGCCCATTGAACACAGCCTGTCAGGCCGATGTCAGAACCAGTTTGCTCCCGAATTTCGGCCTTGGCAAGCCAATTCCTGCACGGCTACAGAAACGCCGATCGCCTGCCGATAAGCAGAGAAGAAGCCGCGCAAAGGGCCCCTTTTCGCAGGGGACCATGCGCAGCAGTCGTGACTTTTGACCTCGCCCGCCTGGGCAGGCGATGAAACACTCGATTCGCAACCATGCACGCCACGCTCGTCGAACTTCTGGAAAACATGAAACCCGGTCTCCTGTGGGTGAACCGGGACGGAACCGTGCGCTATGCCAATGCCGACGCCACCGAGCGCACTGGCCTTGCGCAGGGCCGCCGCATCTTTGAGCCGGCCCTGCAGCGCGCCGTGGCCGCCGCCGGCACGGGCCCCGCTACGGTGCACTTCAGCGGCATTCCCGCGGATTTCGGGGCGGTGGCCCCCACGCTGGAGTGCAAGGTGCTGCCGGGCTTTGCCAAGGACGACGCCTTCGTGCTGATCGCGCCGGACCCGGGCAAGGACAAGGACGTCGCCTTCGACAACCTGATGCAGGTGCTGAAGTCCGACTTGGGTGACCCGCTGCGCGAGGCGCAGGCACGCCTGAACCGGGTTCGCGAATCGCGGGATGGCAAGGAGCCCGGCGAGGTGGACCAGCTGTTCGACGGCGTGGGTGAGTTGGTCTCCCTGCTGGACCGGGTGGCCGACCTGGCCGCCATCTGGGGCAGTGGTGCCCTTCTGGACAGCGACCGCATTGAACTGTGGGACCTGCTGATGAAGGCCTGGGCGCAGGCCGAGCCCCTGGCCCTCTCGCGCGGGGTGACCGTCACCTTCAAGTCGGCCGTGCCCACGGAACAGTTGCCCGCCATGTACGGCAGCCAACATTGGCTGATGAAGGTGTTCCAGGAATGCATCGGCGCGGCGGTCCGCTCCACGCGCACGGGTGCCACCTTGACCATCGAACACAAGCAGATGGGGCCGCGGGCCCTGATCATCTTCCGCGACAGCGGCGTGTTCGCCACCAACACCGCGGGCGCCGAGGTCATGCCCCGCAGCGGGCAGCGCCAACGCGGCCGCACCGACCTCAAGGGTCGGGACTACATTGGGCTGCGCCTGGCGCGCCAGATCGTCGCCCTGCACGGGGGTGCGCTGCGGGAGGAGAATGAGGCGGGCGTGCGCAACTTCCTCATCGACCTGCCCACCGGAGCGCCCCACCGCACCGAGCAGGGCCAACTGGACATTGCGCAGGCCCAGCGCTACGCCAAGGACCTGGCCGCCCTCATGGCCCGGGCCCGCAAGCGCCCTGCAACCCCGGCATCACCGGCGCCCGCCCCCACCGCCACTTCCTGACGAGACACCATGAAAAGCATTCTGATCGTTGAAGACCAACCGGACATCCGAAAACTGATCCGGATGACATTGGAGTTCGAGCCCTACGACGTGCACGAAGCCAGCGATGGCGTCAGCGGATTTCGTGTGGCCGGCGAGGTGAAGCCCGACCTCATGCTGCTGGACGTGATGATGCCCGGCGAACTGGACGGCCTGCAGGTCTGCAAGAAGATCAAGACCGACCCTGAACTGCGCAACATCCGCGTGATCCTGCTCACGGCGCGTGGACAGGCGCGTGACCTGGAAGCCGGGCGCGAGGCCGGTGCCGACGAATACCTGGTCAAGCCCTTCAGCCCACTGCAGTTGATTGAAACCATCGAGAAGTTGCTGGCCGAAGCGTAATTCGCCACTGAGGGTTCCCATGTCCGATCACCGCCCACGTCCCTCTTCCGTCTCACCCACCATCGAAGGGTCGACCACCGGTACGGCCGGCCTGCCGATGTCGGTCTTGGGCGCGGGGCTCGGTGCGCTGGTGTTGTGCGTGGCCGGCCTGGGAATGGCACATGTCCTGTGGCCCGCCGCGGGGGGCATGGGTGAATCGCTCATCCGCGAACTGTTCACGGCTCTCGGCTGCGGCGTGCTGATCACGGGCGCCTGCGCATGGGCCGCGCGGCGCAGCGGGGCCAGACACAGCACCGACGTCCCTTTGGCGGCCACCACCGCGGCTTCCACCACTGCAGTGATGCGCGAGCCAGCCCCCGCATCACTCGCCGCCCCCTCATCGAACGCCTCCGAGGATGTGGTGCTGTGGGATTCGGCCGGCGACGCCGCCACCACCGCAACGCCTGCGAACTCGACGCAGCCTGAACCCATCACCATCCGCGCCAGTGGTGACCTGGAGCAGATCCGAACCGTGGCCATCCTCAACGCCACACCGGATGTGATCGTGGGTCTGGATGCCGATGGCCGCATCGCCCTGTGCAACCCGGCCCTGGCCAGCGTGTTCGGCTTCACCACCGAAGGCGTGGTGGGTCAGCCCATCAGCCTGCTGGTGCCGTCACTGGACGACGAGGCCGTAGAAACGCTCACGCGCGAGGGCATGTTCATCCGCTCCACCAATGCCCATGTGGCGCGGTTGGAGGCCAACGCGCGGCGGCATGACGGCACCGAGTTCCCGGCCGAAGTCTCCGTGGCACGGGTGGAGACCACCGAAGGCGCGCTGTATGCGCTGGTGCTGCGCGACCTGACCGAGCAACGGATGGCCAACGAGATGCTGGGCCTGTACAACCGCGCCCTGGAGTGCGCCACCAACGCGATGGTGATCTCCGACATGCGGCTGCCCAACCAGCCGGTGTTCTATGCCAACCCGGCCTTCGAGCGCATCACCGGCTACTCGCTGATGGAGACCATCGGCCAGAACCTGAAGATGCTGCAGGGCCAGGACGACGCCCAACCCGAGATTGCGGTGCTGGAGCGCGCGCAGCGCGCGGGCGAATCGGCCAGCGTCGTGATCCGCAGTTACCGCAAGGACGGGTCGCTCTTCTTCAACGAGGTGTCCATCGCCCCGGTGAAGGCCGAGGACGGCACCGTGCCGCACTATGTGGGCGTGATGTCGGATGTGACCGAGCGCGAACGCTCGCGCATGGCCCTGGCCGAGCGCAACGCCCGCTTGAATGCGGTGTTCGACCTCAGCCCCGACGGCTTCGTGGTGTTCGACCGCGAAGGCGAGCTGGTCTACAGCAATGCCGCCTTCCGCGAGATGACCGGCTGGCGCGCGGAGACCATCGCGCAGATGACCATCTCCGAATTCGACGCCGCCTTCGCACCAATGTGCGACCCGGCCATCCCCTACCGTCCTGTGGGTCAAGCCTTGAGCACCTTCAACGGTGCGGTAGCCACACCCGAAGTGATCCGCCTGGTGCAACCCTCCCACCGCGCGTTGGCCCGCTTGGTGCGGCACAACGTGGACGGCCGCGGTGAATCCATCCTCTACCTGCGCGACGTGACGCAGGAAGCCGAGGTGGACCGCATGAAGACCGAGTTCCTGTCCACGGCCGCGCACGAATTGCGCACGCCCATGGTCAGCATCTTCGGCTTCACGGAACTGCTGCTGAACCGGCCGGTGCCCGACGGCAAGAAGCGCGACCTGCTGGAAACCATCCACCGGCAGTCCTCCATCCTCATCAACATGGTCAACGAACTGCTGGACCTGGCGCGCATCGAAGCCCGCGCTGGCAAGGACCTCAAGCGCGTGTCCCTGCAGATCGGGCCCATGATCGAACAGACCGTGAGCGCCATCATGGTCGCCGGTGACAACCGCAAGGTGGCGGTGGACATGGCCCACGGGCAGGTGGAGCTCAGCCTGGACCGCGAAAAGACCATGCAGGCCTTGACCAACGTGCTGTCCAATGCCTTCAAGTATTCGCCTGGCGGTGGCGAAATCCGCTTGACCACAGTGGTGGGCAAGCTGCGCGAAATGCCCGCCCTGGGCATCCGCGTGCAGGACCACGGCATCGGCATGACCACGGCGCAGCAGTCGCGTGTCTTCGAGCGCTTCTACCGCGCCGACCCTTCGGGCAACATTCCGGGCACGGGCCTGGGCATGAGCCTCGTAAAGGAAATCGCCGAACTGCAGGGCGGTCAGGTCGAGATCCAGAGCGAGTTCGGCAAGGGTACCGCCGTGACGCTGTGGTTCCCCATGAAGGGCGCCATCGGGTCGGTGGCCGGCGCCAGCCGCGCCCAGTCGCAGTGACATAATCCGCCGGTTTAGACAGACGGAGCCACGCCCGGACCCTCGCCACTCTTGGTGACTGTCCCCCGCGCCTGTGGCGGCTCCGCGCAGCCAAGCGGAGATGCGGCACATGCTCAATGTGTTCACGCTGGACAACGGCGGCCTGCGCGGCCGGCTGCTGCAGCAGGAAATTCACGGCCCGGAAGACCTGGCCAACCTCACCCCCATCTGGGTCGACATGGAAGCCCCTTCGGCCCAGGAGAAGGCCTGGGTGATGGGCCGCTTCGGGCTGACCATCCCCGATGACGCGGTGGACGAGGACATCGAGGAATCAGCCCGTTTCTACGAGGAAGACAACGGCGAACTGCACATCCGTTCGGACTTTCTCATCGACGACGCGGACGGCCCGCGCAACGTGCGGGTGGCCTTCATCGTCCGCTCGGGCGTGCTGTTCTCCATCCGCAACGAGGACATCGCGGTGTTTCGCCTGCTGCGCCTGCGCGCGCGGCGTACGCCTTCCCTGATCGAAGACGCCAAGGATGTGCTGCTCAAGCTCTATGACGCCGACGCGGAGTATTCCGCCGACACGCTGGAAGGCGTGTACCTGCGCCTGGAGCAGGCCAGTGCGCGAGTGCTCAAGCAGGACGTGAACGACGATGCCGCGGCGCAGGTGCTCTCGGCCATTGCACGCGAGGAAGACCTGAACGGCCGCATCCGCCGCAACGTGATGGACACCCGCCGCGCCCTGAGCTTCATGATGCGCAGCCGCATGCTGGGCGCCGAGCAGTTCGAAGAAGCGCGGCAGATCCTGCGCGACATCGACTCGCTCGATTCGCACACCGCCTTCCTCTTCGACAAGATCAACTTCCTGATGGACGCCACGGTGGGCTTCATCAACATCAACCAGAACAAGATCATCAAGATCTTCTCCGTGGCCAGCGTGGCCTTGCTGCCGCCCACCCTGATCGCCAGCCTCTACGGCATGAATTTCCAGTTCATGCCCGAGCTGCAGTGGGAATACGGCTACCCCTTCGCGCTGGGGTTGATGCTGGCCTCGGTGGCAGCGCCCTTCATCTACTTCCGCCGCAAGGGCTGGCTGCGCTGAAGCGCCGCGGGGGTTGGACGCTCAGGCGCCGCGCCCCGAAACCGCCGGGAACCGCACCGAGAATCGCGTCCCGGGATGCGTCACGCCGGGCCCGCGCGCCCGGGCATCCTCGATGGTGATGACGGCCGCATGGCGCTCCACAATCTCGCGCACGATGGCCAGGCCCAGGCCCGAACCATCCACCTCGGTGCCCAGTGCCCGGTAGAAGGGCTGGAACACCAGTTCACGTTCGGCTTCGGCAATGCCCACCCCGGTATCCTCCACCTGCAGCACGGCCACCCGCCCGTAGTAGTCGTACAGCACGCGCACCGTCACCGCGCCGCCTGAAGGCGTGTAGTTCAGGGCGTTGTCCACCAGGTTGCGCACCAGCTCCCGCACCAGCACCGGCTGGCCCTGCAGCGCAATCGGCGCCCGCCCAGGCGGCGGCTTCGGGGGCGCCTCGTAGCCCAGGTCGATGCGCTGGTCCAAGGCCCGCTGGATGAAGTCGCCCACCGTCTCGGCGGCGATGGCATCCAGGCTCACCGGCTGGCGGCGCAAGGCCTGCTCGGGGTCTTCGGCCCTTGCCATGGCCAGCAACTGGTTGACCATGCGGGTGGCGTTCTGCGAAGCCCGCGCAATCTGCTGCAGGCTTCGGCGGGCCTGCTGCGGGTCGCCGCCCTGGGCAATCTCGCGCTGGGCCAGTTCGGCCTGCATGCGCAGCCCGGCCAGCGGGGTCTTGAGCTGATGCGCGGCGTCGGCCAGAAAGCGCTTCTGCGTGGCCACTGATTCTTCCAGGCGCGCCAACAGGTCATTGATGGCACTCACCAGGGGCGCCACTTCTTCAGGAGCCTCGCGTTCGTCGATGGGCGAAAGGTCCTGGCTGCGCCGCGCGCGAATGCGCCGCTGCAGCACCTCCAGCGGCGCCAGGCCCCGCGTGAGCGCCATCCACACCAGCAGCACGGCCAGCGGCAGGATGGCGTACTGGGGCAGCAACACGCCCTTGAGCACCTCGGTGGCCAGCAGTTCCCGCTCGCCCAGGGTCTCGGCCACCTGCACCAGCGGCGGCTCTTCACCAGACTCCTCCACCCGCTCGTGCAGGCGCATCCACGCCACCCGCATCGGCACCTCATCCACCTCGATGTCGGACAGATAGATGCGCTCATTGACCGTCCCGCGCTGCGCCGGCTCCAGCGCCGTCACTTCGTAGGGCGGCAGGGGCAGTGCCGGGTTGCCCGCCACCAGTTCGCCGCGCAGGCCCAGCACCTGGATCTGGCGGTGCCCGTCGGCCTCGCCAACGAAGAGCGACTGCGGCGGCACGGCCAGGTCCATGCGCGAGCGGCCACCGGCCTCATGCACGCGCACCACTTCCCGCGCCAGGGCCTGCACCAGGTACTCCAGTTCGCGGTCATGCGGCTTGTTGGCGATGTTCTGCGAGATCAGCCAGGTCAGCGTCACGCTCAGGGGCCACAACAGCAGCAGCGGCACCAGCATCCAGTCCAGCATCTCGCCGAATAGGGAGCGTTGCGAACCCCGGCGGCGTCCCCAACGGCTGGCTGAGGCGGTCGATGTTGAAGGGGGCGCCTCAGCGGAGGCTGCTGCGGGGGAAGCGGCAGGTGCTGGCCCCGGCTCGTGAGCGGGGCCCGGTGGTTCGGTCGCCACGGTTTTCACGGACAAGGGCGCATGCTCAACCCGGGATCTTCTCCAGACAGTAGCCCAGGCCGCGCACCGTGGCGATGCGGATGGGGCCCTGTTCAATCTTCTTGCGCATGCGGTGGATGTAGACCTCGATGGCGTTGTTGCTCACCTCATCGCCCCATTCGCACAGCCGCTCCACCAACTGGTCCTTGCTCACCAGGCGTCCCGCCCGCTGCAGCAACACCTCCAGCAGGCCCAATTCGCGCGCGCTGAGCTCCACCATCGCCTCGTTGATGTAGGCCACGCGGCCGGTGGTGTCGAAGGTCAGCGGTCCGTGCTTGATCACGTTGCTGGCCACCCCCATGCCGCGGCGCGCCAGGGCACGCACGCGTGCCTCCAGTTCCTGCAGGGAGAAGGGCTTGGCCATGTAGTCGTCGGCGCCCAGGTCCAGGCCCTTGACGCGCTGCTCCACGCTGTCGGCGGCCGTGAGGATAAGCACCGGCGTGGCGCTGCCGCGGGCACGCAGCTTCTTCAGCACATCGAAGCCATGCAGGCGCGGCAGCCCCAGGTCCAGGATCAGCAGGTCGAATTCCTGCGTGGACAAGGCCGCATCGGCCTCGGAGCCGCTGGCCACATGGTCCACCGCATACCCGTTGCCGCGCAGGGTGCGCAACAGGCCGTCGGCCAGCACCTGGTCGTCTTCCGCTATCAGGATTCGCATGATCCCAGTCTCCTC
Organism: Rubrivivax sp.; assembly: GCA_027487995.1. Taxonomy (GTDB): domain Bacteria; phylum Pseudomonadota; class Gammaproteobacteria; order Burkholderiales; family Burkholderiaceae_C; genus RFTU01. The sequence goes on from JAIYCN010000399.1 coordinate 19,003, forward strand.
GGACGGGTTGGGGAGCCCTGGCGGCCGCTGCCGCACGGGCCTCTTGCCCTGTTGTTCCCTAGTCTTGGTGTCCCTGACGGTTCCCGGGTGATTCTAGAGAGCCCCTGAAGGTGGGGACTTGCGGGTGTTCCAGGGGGGCCTGCGCCCTCGGATGGGGACCCCAACGCCCCACCCCTTTGCAGGCTTGACCATCCCGCTATACTGTACGAATATCCAGTCCATGACATTGCGCGCCCCATCACTTCCGGCCCAGTCTGCCGCCCCGCTGCCCACCGGTTCACCGGTTGTCGGGGGTGGCTCACTCCATGAGCCTGTGAAGGCGCAAACTCTGTCTCATCCATCCCGGCACGGCACTGCCCGCCACCCCCTCACCCCCTGAACCGGAGCACTTCCATGGACGCACCCGTCAAAGCCCTGAACACCGAAAAGGCCAAAGCCCTGGCCGCCGCCTTGGCCCAAATTGAAAAGCAATTCGGCAAAGGCTCCATCATGCGCCTGGGCGAAGGCGAGGCGGTTGAAGACATCCAGGTGGTCTCCACAGGGTCCCTGGGCCTGGACATCGCCCTGGGCGTGGGCGGACTGCCACGCGGGCGCGTCATCGAAATTTATGGCCCGGAATCGTCCGGCAAGACCACCCTCACCCTGCAGGTGGTGGCGCAAATGCAGAAGCTGGGCGGCACCTGCGCCTTCATCGACGCCGAACACGCGCTGGATGTGCAGTACGCACAGAAACTGGGCGTCAACCTGCAGGACCTCCTCATCAGCCAGCCCGACACCGGCGAGCAGGCCCTTGAAATCGTGGACTCCCTGGTGCGCTCCAGCGCGGTGGACCTTGTGATCATCGACTCCGTGGCCGCGCTCACCCCCAAGGCCGAACTGGAAGGTGAAATGGGCGACTCCCTGCCCGGCCTGCAGGCCCGCCTCATGAGCCAGGCCCTGCGCAAGCTCACCGCGACCATCAAGAAGACCAACTGCACCGTCATCTTCATCAACCAGATCCGCATGAAGATCGGCGTCATGTTCGGCAGCCCTGAAACCACCACGGGTGGCAATGCCCTGAAGTTCTACGCATCCGTGCGGTTGGACATTCGCCGCACCGGCAGCATCAAGAAGGGCGAGGAAGTCATCGGCTCCGAAACGAAGGTGAAGGTGGTCAAGAACAAGGTGAGCCCTCCGTTCAAGACGGCCGAATTCGACATCCTCTACGGCGAAGGCATCAGCCGCGAGGGTGAAATCATCGACATGGGCGTACAGGCCCAAGTGGTGGACAAGTCCGGCGCCTGGTATGCCTACAAGGGCGAAAAGATTGGCCAGGGCAAGGACAACTCCCGGGAATTCCTGCGAGAGAACCCGGATGTGGCTGTGGAAATCGAGAACCGCATCCGCGAGTTCATGGGTATCCCGCTGCTGGAAGGCACCGGCGAAGCCGAGGCCTGACCCCGCCTCGGCGGCCGCAGAGCCCGCGTGAACGGTGAGCCACAGCGGTGGCCCTGATGCGCAAACCCCTTTCCCTCAAGGCCCGGGCGCTGCAGGCGCTGGCCTTGAGGGAGCACAGCCGCAGTGAGCTTCGCCAGAAGCTCATGCGCGGGCTGCAGGCACAGGCGCGGGCGCAGGCGCGCACCCATCAGCAGACTGCCGCCGCTGGCCAAGCTGAAGAGCCGAACGAAGGGGAGGCGCCCCCCGGCACCGACCCCAGCGCCGAGATTGAGGCCCTCCTGGACGAACTGCAGGCCCGCGGGTTGCTCAGCGAGGAACGCTTCATCGAGTCCCGGGTTCATGCCCGATCGGGGCGCTTCGGCAGCCGCCGCATTCAGGCCGAGCTGGCCCAACATGGTCTGACAATGGACCCGCACACCGCGGCCGAGCTCCGGCGCACCGAACTGGATCGGGCCCGCGAAGTCTGGAACCGGCGCTTCGCCCGTTCCGGGAACGAACCCCCCACCGATGCAGCCGAAGTCGCGCGCCAGATGCGTTTTCTGACCGCGCGTGGTTTCAGCGCCGACGTCATCCGCCGCGTCATCAAAGGCCACCACTCCGAGGAATAGGGCCCAGTTCCAGTCCTGCCGCATAGGGGTTGGCCACGGGCTGCGTGGTACATTGACGAATTGATTGACCGATCGGTCGGATAACGCACCCTTACCCGGGGTGCAACAGCAGTGGCGGGTACACCGTACCGGGCCCCTGCCCCGGACGCGTCAGGTCAGCGCCAACTTCCGGACCCACAATCCGGGCCGTCGCGCAGCCGCGCCGCAAGGCATCGGCACCGTGGCGGACACGAACTCCAAAGCGTTACCGAGAGGGACCCATGAAGATCCACGAGTACCAAGGCAAGGAAATCCTGCGCCAGTTCGGCGTGCCAGTGCCGCGCGGCTACCCCGCCTTCACCGTTCAAGAGGCTGTCGAAGCCGCGCAGAAGCTGGGCACACCGGTGTGTGTGGTGAAGGCACAGATCCATGCGGGTGGCCGTGGCAAGGGTGGCGGCGTGAAGGTGGCCAAGAGCGTGGACCAGGTCAAGGACTTGGCCAGCCAGATCCTGGGCATGCAGCTCAAGACCCACCAGACCGGTCCCGAGGGCCAGAAGGTGCGCCGCCTGTACATCGAAGAAGGCGCGGACATCCAGAAGGAATACTACGTCTCGGTGGTCACCGACCGTGCAACGCAGAAGGTGGCCTTCATCGCCTCCAGCGAAGGCGGCATGGACATCGAAGAGGTGGCCCACAGCCATCCCGAGAAGATCTGCAAGGTGTTCGTCGACCCGCTCAAGGGACTGACGGATGAGCAAGCCGGCCAGATCTGCAAGGGCATCGACATGCCCGAAGGCTCAGCCGCCCAGGCCAAGGACGTGTTCCAGAAGCTCTACCAGTGCTACATGGACACCGACGCCTCGTTGGTGGAAATCAACCCACTCAACCGCGACAGCAAGGGCAACATCATCGCTTTGGACGCCA
>JAIYCN010000243.1 GCA_027487995.1 Rubrivivax sp.
CCGGGGGGACTGGCGGCGGGACAACATCAACCGGTTCATCCAGCGGAGCCACGCCAGCGTTCGCGCCGTGAAACCCTGGGTGAAATTCGGCGTTTCCCCCTTCGGCATCTGGCGCAACCGGGGCAGCGATCCGAGCGGCTCCGCCACCAGCGGGCTGCAGAGCTACAGTGACATCTACGCCGACAGCCGGAAATGGATCCAGCAGGCGTGGGTCGATTATCTCACCCCGCAGCTCTATTGGTCGATCGGCTTCAGCGTCGCCAATTATGAGGTGCTGCTCCCCTGGTGGAATGCCCTCGGCGGGAACCGTCACATCTACAGCGGGCTCGCGGCCTACAAGGTGAACAACGGCGGAACCGATCTGAATTGGAACCAGCCGACGCAGCTTCCCCGGCAGATCCGCCTGAACCGGCAGCAGCCGAATGTGCAGGGTCAGACTTTCTTCAGCGCCCGCAGCGTGGTGGGCAACCCGTTGGGCCTGCGCGACGCGCTGCGCGATGACGTCTTCCGGACCCCGGCCCTGCGCCCCGCGATGCCGTGGAAGGATGATCTGCCGCCGCCGCCTGTCAGCCAGCTGACCGCGCAGGTGAGCGGCCGCGAGATCCGGCTGCGCTGGGTGGCGCCGCCCGCCAGCGGCAACGCCCTCGACGAGGTGCGCCAATTCGCGGTTTACCGCTCCACCGGGAGCCCGATTGACCACGAGGATGCCACCCACCTCATGCGGATCACTGCCCACGCGGGAGAAACCAGTTTCACGGATCCCGGTCTGGCCCCGGGCACCTATCATTACACCGTGACCGCGCTGGACCGGCTGCACAACGAAAGCCTCCCGGCCGGTACGGTGAGCGCGCAGGTGGTCGCGACGCCGGGAGATGGACCCGCGGGTTCCACCAGCCGGTTGACGAATCTCTCGGTGCTCGCGCCGCTCCTGCGGCCGGGGGACTCGTTCACCGTCGGTTACGTGGTGGGCGGCAGCGGGACGTCCGGCAGCAAACCCGTGGTGCTCCGCGCCGCGGGGCCCTCGCTGGCCCCGCTGGGCGTGCCAGGCGTGCTCACGGATCCCAAGTTGGAACGCTTCGCCGGCAGCACCAAGACCGGGGAGCACGACAACTGGGGCGGATCCGCCGCCCTCGCGGCCGCGATGACCTCCGTGGGGGCGTTCGCATTTTCCGGCCCGGGGTCCCTCGATGCGGCGGCCAGCGTCGTGCTGCCGGCGGGAGATCACTCCGTGCGCATCTCCGGGGCGGGGGGCGACACCGGCCTGGTCCTGGCGGAGGTCTACGACGCAACGCCGGAATCGGCCTACACGGCGACCACCCCGCGCTTGGTCAACTTGTCCCTGCTGAAGGATTCCGCCGGGGGCATCACCGCGGGGTTTGTCGTGGCCGGCGGCGGCGAGAAGCGGGTCCTAGCCCGCGCGGTGGGCCCGGGGCTGTCGGCATTCGGGGTCGACGGCGCGGCGGCGGATCCCCGCCTCACGCTGTTCGCGGGCGAGCGGGCGCTGGGGTCCAACGACAATTGGGGCGGCGGGGCGGCCCTGGTGGACGCCTTTGCCCGGGCGGGCGCGTTCGGACTGAGCGCGAATTCACGCGACGCCGCCCTGGTGGCCTCGCTGCCCGCCGGCAATTACACGATCCGGGTGGAGACGGCCGCTGCCGCCGGCACGGTCCTGGTAGAGGTCTATGAGCTGCCGTGAGGAGGCGGCGTGCCAAACCGGGGAAGGATTCCCCGGCTACACCGAACCGTGGTGAGGCGGTCCGGGGGGCCGACTTTAGGCTCACGAGTCCGTTGGGACTCTCGCCGCCGTCTGCCGGGGTAGCGCGGTGCGCGGAGACGGACCGCGTTTCGGGGCCGATCCACCGACCCTCCGCCGACCGGCTTGCGTTGCCCGCAGCCCTGACCCAGCGTCGCGGCGTGGGCCGCATGAATTCGCCACTCTCGCACGCCGACGTGGACCGACGCCTCCACCGGCTCATCGGCGCCTGCGTTCTCAAGCTCGATGCCCGCCCTGAGCTCCTGCAGAACGCCGCGCGGCAGATCGCGAAGTGGAGCAATCCGCGGCTGCAGGCGGAATGGACCGAGCTGCTCCGGCTGCCGTGGCCTGCGCTCCGCCGCCTCCTGCTGGAGGAATCGGCCGACGGCGATCGCCGCCGGCAGAGCGCCCCCTTCGGCGGACTCCTGACCAACGAGGAACGCTTCCGCATCCTTCGTTCATGACCCGCCAGCAACTGGAGCATATCATCCGCGCCGCCGGCTCCGTCACCGACGAGAACACGATCCTCATTTTGGGCAGTCAGGCCATCCTCGGAACCGTCGGTAGTCCCAGCGAGGTGCTGGCGCGCTCGATTGAGGCGGACGTGTTTCCGCTACGGGCACCGGAAAAGATGGAGGTGATCAACGGTGCGATCGGCGAAATCACCCCGTTTCAGGAGACCTTTGGTTATTATGCGCACGGGCTCCCCCCGGAGGCGTGCGCCCTGCCCCGCGGCTGGGAGAAACGGTTGGAACCGATCCATAACGAGAATACGCGCGGCGTAACGGGTCTTTGCCTGGGCGCCCACGATCTCGCCTGTGCCAAGCTGGCCGCCGGCCGCCCCAAGGATCTTGAGTTTGTGGGCGAAATGCTCGCGCTCAAAATCGTCGCTCCAGTGGATCTTGTCCCGTTGATCGGCCTCTTGCCGTTGCCCGAACAGCGCCAGGCGGCGTGGCGGTCCCTGGAGGTCGCCTGCGCGAGGCGCGGCGTGGCGTTTCCGGGACATCTTCCGACCTGAACCTTACCCGCGCGACGACCTGCCGCGCTTCCGGGGACCATCGATGGGCGTGAGGCGGAGATGCACCGGCCACCGGCTA
>JAIYCN010000134.1 GCA_027487995.1 Rubrivivax sp.
AGCGACATCACGATGGCCTCGCGGATCGGGTCGATCGGCGGATTCGTCACCTGCGCAAACAGCTGCTTGAAATAGTTGGGCAGGGGCTTGTTGCGGTCGCTCAGCACGGCCAGGGGCGAGTCATTGCCCATGGAGCCGGTGCTCTCCTCGCCGGCCACCGCCATCGGGCTCATCAGGAACTTGAGGTCTTCCTGGGTGTAGCCAAAGGCTTGTTGGCGATCGAGGAGTGATTCCCCGGAGCCCGGAGCCGCCGTTGAAGGCTCGGGCAGTGATTCCAGCTTGATTCGCACGTTCTCGATCCACTGCCGGTAGGGCTTGGCCGAGGCGAACTGGTTCTTGAGTTCCTCGTCGTCGATGATGCGGCCCTGCTCGAAGTCGATCAGGAACATCTTGCCGGGCTGCAGGCGCCACTTCTTGACGATGCGGCTTTCGGGAATCGGCAACACGCCGGACTCCGAACCCATGACCACCAGATCGTCGTCGGTGACGATGTAGCGCGCCGGGCGTAGGCCGTTGCGGTCCAGCGTGGCGCCGATCTGCTTGCCGTCCGTGAACACCATGGCGGCCGGGCCGTCCCAGGGCTCGATCATCGCGGCGTGGTACTCATAGAACGCGCGGCGACGCTCGTCCATCGTGCTGTGCTGCTCCCACGCCTCGGGGATCATCATCATCGCGGCCTGTGCCAGCGGGTAGCCGGACATCGAGAGCAACTCCAGCGCGTTGTCGAAGGTGGCCGTGTCGGACTGGCCTTCGAAGCTGATCGGGTACAGCTTCTTCAGGTCGTCACCCAACACCGGCGACTTCATCACGCCTTCGCGGGCGCGCATCCAGTTGAAGTTGCCCTTGACGGTGTTGATCTCACCGTTGTGGGCCACCATTCGATAGGGGTGGGCCAGCGGCCACTCGGGGAAGGTGTTCGTGGAGAAGCGCTGGTGCACCAGGGCCAGGGCCGAGGTGCAGCGGGCGTCCTGCAGGTCGAGGTAGTACTCGCCCACCTGGTTTGCCAGCAGCAGGCCCTTGTAGATGACGGTGCGGCAGCTCATGCTGGGCACGTAGTACTCGTGGCTGTGGGTGAGCTTGAGGTGCTGGATGGCCGCGGAGGCCGTCTTGCGGATCACGTACAGCTTGCGCTCCAGCGCGTCCGGCACGATCACGTCCGCGCCGCGACCGATGAAGATCTGGCGAATGACCGGTTCTTTTTCCCGCACCGTGGGGGACATCGGCATATCGCGGTTCACCGGCACATCGCGCCAGCCCAGCAGCACCTGGCCCTCCGCCTTCACGGCCCGCTCCAGTTCCTGCTCGCAGGCCAGACGCGAGGCATGCTCCTTGGGCAGGAAGATCATGCCCACGCCGTATTCGCCCGGAGGCGGCAGGTGCACGCCCTGCGCCGCCATTTCCTCGCGGAACAATTCATCGGGGATCTGGATCAGGATGCCCGCCCCGTCGCCCATCAGCGCATCCGCGCCCACCGCGCCGCGGTGGTCCAGGTTCTCCAGGATCTTCAGACCCTGCCCGACGATGGAATGCGCCTTCACGCCCTTGATGTGCGCCACAAAGCCCACACCGCATGCGTCGTGCTCGTTGGCGGGGTCATACAGACCCTGCTGGGCCAAGTTCTGGATTTCGGCGGACGTGCTCATCAGGCGCTCCAAAGTACGGGTAACCCCGAAAGGATACGACACCCCCAAATTAAAAAAATGGGGTCAGAGTCATTTTTTTTGCGAACAACCGACCAAGCCAAATAAATGGGGACAGAGTCAGCCCCCGGTATCGCCTTTCCGCGGCCGGCCACGAGCACGCGGAAGCGTCGGACGTCCAGAAGTAAGTGCGTGCTCCGCCAGGAACTCCGGTGAACCCATCGCCCATCCCTTCAAGGTGGATTCGGTGATCAGGGCGGCCTCCCGCTCACCCGTACCCGCATCCAGGAAGTCCCGGTAACGCCGCTCCCGCTCGAAAGGTGTGTTGCCCAAGGCCCAGTAAACCGGATGGTCACTGACCAAGCGGTCATGCCGAAGACCCAGATGATGAACCGCGCTGGACCAGGCAAAGTCCTCGGCCTGCACCACCATGCCGGCCCGCACCGGGTTGAGTTCGATGTAGCGCATGCAGGCCAGGAAGTAGCGTTCCGTTTCAAGCGGCGAACACTTGAAGCGCCCTTCCCACAGGGTGCCGCTGCGTCCATGCACCGCGTTGTGGCCGCCCACGTAGCGGCGCCCGAGCGCCTGCATCATGCCGCTGAGCGCCTGTGCCGAGGGCGGGGTCAGCAGCAGGTGGAAATGGTTGTCCATCAGCACATAGGCCTGCAGGCTCACCGAATACATCTCCAGGCAGTCGGCCAGGATTTCACGCCAAGCGCGGCGGTCACCGTCGCTGCGCACGATCAGTTGGCGGTTGTTGCCGCGTTGGATCACATGGTGCGGCCAACCGGGCAGCACCAGTCGAGGGAGTCGGGCCATACGCTCAGTCTAGGGCTGAAAAATGGGGTCTGACCCCATTTTCCGGAGCACCCAAAAGGGCGGCCCTCAGGCAAACAGCCGCTGGCCCGTCAGGCGCTCATGCTCGCGCAGCGCGAAGCGGTCGGTCATGCCCGCGATGTAGTCGCACACTGCGCGGTGCAGGTCCGGGCGCTGTGAATACTCCAGTGGCAATTCCTCCGGGCGCGACGTGTAGGCCGCAAACAGGTCATGCACAACACCCTGCGCACGACGTGTGGTTTCAACGACCTGCGGATGCCGGTACAACTCGCGAAACAGGAAGCGCTTGAGCTCCGTGATCGCCTGCCGCATGGGTCCACTGAAGGCCACCAGCGGTTCGCCCTGACGCGCCTCCTGCGCATCGCGAGGACGGTATTCGTTCAACCGCTGTCGGGACTGCGCAATCAAGTCATGCACCTGGGCCGACAACATGCGCCGCACCACCTCGGACAGCAACCGCCGCCCTCCCTGTCGCGCCAGGGCCGGATGCGCGCGCTCAGCCTCTTCATGAAAGCGGCGCACCAAGGGCACGTTCAACAACTGGTCCAGCGTGAT
>JAIYCN010000294.1 GCA_027487995.1 Rubrivivax sp.
CAGGGATTTCCCGGACTCTCTCCCCAACAGGATCGACCCGAGTTTCCCAAACTTGAGTCCCCATCGCGAAAGGGCTTTTCAGGCACCCTTCACGCTGTTCATTCCGTTGACCACCCCGCTGACGGTGCGGCCTGATTCCGTATTGCGCAAGGTCACCCGGTCCCCCATTCGCCCGTCCTGCATGGCCTCAAGCCGAACCGTGATGGTGAAGCCGGTGCCCTGGCCGACGGTCATGGTGACCAGCTGGCCTTGGCGCACCAGCACCGCCGGCCGCACATCCGTCTGCCGCAGCGGGGTACCGGCCGGAAGGTCGCGCACGGCCTCCATCTGGTCCAAGGACTGCGCATCGGTGATGAGTAATGAATCGGCTTCACGCGCCGGAACTTGGGTGACTTCCACCGAGGCAGGGGACAACAGGGCTCCCCGGGTCATACCTCTTGTCAGCGCCAGCGCGCGTTTGGGCGCGGCTGCGGCACTTCGAGCGGCGGCTTCCGTGGCGGCTGCGCGTGCGGCGTCTGCCGCGAACGTATTGGGCCTGTTGGATTGCTGAGGGGCTTGCTGGGGCTCGCTGACCGGCGCCAGCGCAGCTTCCGGCCATTGGGCCCTCAGGAACAGTTGCCATTGCGGCGCCTCACAGCGAGCCCGCACGGTGTTCGCGTTGCTGAAGGGCGTGTCGAACTTCACGCCCGAGGAGCACTGGGGCATCTTCAGGCGCGGGTCGGGCGCCAGCACAGTCACCTTGTCAGCAGAAATCTGAAGTTGGGTGGCCAGCCAACGGGCGGCCTGGTCGGTGATGGGGCTTGAAGGGATGGAAGGCGTGGCCACCGATGCCCAAGACGCCGACCCCAGGACCAGTGCGGTCAGTGCGGCTGCAATCACGGGTGCCCCGCGGCCGTTGCGGGGCGCTGGGCGTTGGTCTTGAAGGTGGGGGCACGGCTTTTGCATCTTGTTGCTCCAGGACTGTGGAAATTCCGACAGATCTCGGGGTTGAACAGCGATCAAGCAAGAAGAGGGCCACTGTGAGCAACACCGACACCCATCCCGCTCTGCGCCCCCTGGGCACGGGCTCGGGCGTGGGTGGTCGGCCGGTCGTTCAGGGTGTGGGTGCCCGGGTGGGCGATCCTCGGGTGCTTCGGCCAGACGGAGCGCCGGTGCAGGGCGGCGCATTCGGGCAACAGTTGGCCCGGGCTCAGGTCCAGGCGCAGGCTCAGAGTCCGGTTCAGTCGCCGCCAGGCGCCCCAGCCACATTGGGCGATCCTGCCCAGAAGCCGCGCGAAGTGGTGGTGCAGCGCGGAGACACGCTCTCCTCGATCGTGAAAGCCCAATGGTCGGCACAAGGCCAGCGCGCTGAAGCGCTGAGTGCCGGGCAGGCCCACCGCTGGGCACTGCAGGTGGCGCGCGACAATGGCTTGGCCAATCCTGATTTCATACAGGTGGGCCAAAAACTGAACATTGCGCTGCCGGCCAATCCGGCGGCGGCATCCACCGCACAGGTCCCCAAAGCTGCTCAGCCTGCGCCCCCGGCCTTGGTGGCGGCGCTGTCCACGGTGCCATCGGTACCGAACGCAGCGCGCGAGGTGCAGCCCCTGGCGTCCATTCTCAAGGTGCCGGAGCCCGTCGTATCGGCTTCGGCTCATCCGTTGTTGAATCAGACCCTGGACCGCGCCGTCGACCTGGGTTTCATCCCGCCGGTGGAACGCCAGCAGGTGCAAAACCGCATTGCCGAGTTGGCCGACAAGCACGGGTTCAAGCCCGATGACTTCGCCAAGGCCGTGCTCATGGAAAGCGACGGGCTGAACCCGCGGGCCACCAACGGGCGCTGCCACGGGATCATTCAATTCTGCGCGGGACCTGACCGCGGTGCGGCCAGCGCGGGCTATGGGCAGCGCCCTCAGGAAATCCTCAATCTCAGTGTGCTGCGCCAGCTCGACCTGGTGGACCGCTACTTCGACGACACGCGCTTGAAGGACTTCCGTGGGCGTGACGGCCAAGTGCGGCTGGATGATCTCTACTTGACGATCCTCACGCCCGCAGCGCGACAGGAGCGGCGGTTGTCCGTTGCACTCCCCATCGCCGGTCCACAGGCCCTGGACCTGCACACGCGGCGTGATCGACAGTTGCCGATCACGCGCTCGTCCATCCTGGCGGGCCTGCATGCCAACGCGCGCAACCGCTTGTCGTCCTTCACCGTGGCCAGCCTCGGCTCGGAGTGACGCCGGTTTCCTAGGCTGAAGCGGATGGGGTCACTTGCGGCAAGGCCTTGCCGCGCGGCAAAAAAGTGCAGGGGCTCCATCACCCGCAATCGGTGGATCGGCACGAAAACCGAGTTCTTGAGCCCCGTCCAGTGACCGGTACCCGACACCAAAGGTTGGCACGAACCGTGCATGAACCCATCGGGAATCGGACAGTTTCAAGGAACCGACGGCATGAACTTCATCGACAGGGACTTCGCCTTGCACGAACGCGCGATGCGCTTTCGCGGCCAGCGCATGGAAGTGCTGTCGGCCAACATCGCCAACGCCGACACGCCCAACTTCAAGGCACGTGACGTCGACTTTCGGCAGGCCATGAAGCTGGCCAAGACCGAAACGCTGACCACCACGCGCGATCGTCATTTCGAACTGGACGGTGGCATCTCGCCTGACCAGGCCACGCTGAAGTACCGCATGCCGTTCAACACGTCCTTCGACGGCAACACGGTTGAGTTGAGCATGGAGCAGGCGAAGTTCGGCAAGGCCACTGGCGACTTCCAGGCCACGTTGAGCTTTCTGGAGAACCGGGTTTCCGGCATTCGCAAGGCCCTCAAGGGTGAATGAGCAAGGGGATTGACCATGTTGGACAACATCTTCGGCATTGCAGGATCCGCGCTCAACGCGCAGCTCACCCGCATGAACGCCACGGCTTCCAACCTCGCCAACGCGGGCACCGTGGCCACTTCGGAGCAGGACGCGTTTCGTGCCAAGCGTCCGCTGTTCAAGACCATCGTGGACGGGATGATGAATCCGTCTGACGGGGGCAACACGCAAGACATCAAGGGTGGTGTGCGCATCGAGAAGCTGGTCGATGACCCTGCGCCTCTGCGCCGCCAGTTCGATCCGCACAACCCGCTGGCTGACAAGGACGGCTACATCGTCCAGTCCAACGTCAATGAGGTCAGTGAGATGGTGGAGATGATGGCCGCCGCTCGTTCGTATCAGAACAACGTCGAGACGGTGAACACCGCCAAGCATCTGATGATGCGCACGCTCGACCTGATGCGCAGTTGAGGCCTCAGCCCAGGAGAACGCGATGAGCACCACGACAGCCGCCCCAACCGCAAAAACCGCGCAGCCCGTGCTGCCGGGCGTCACCCGCTACAGCGACATCAAGAACGCACCCAAGACTGTCAACGAGCAGATGGGCAAGACGGAGTTCCTGACGCTGTTCACCACGCAGTTGCAGAACCAGAACCCGCTCGACCCGGTGCAGAACGAG
>JAIYCN010000215.1 GCA_027487995.1 Rubrivivax sp.
CAGCCTGAACTCAATGGCAAGGCGCCCACCAATGTGCCGGAGCAGATCATTCGCGCGCGGGCGCGATGGACTCCGGTGGCGATACCGGGGTTGGCGCTGCAGGGCACGTTGAGCCACGAGGGGTCGCGGCAGATCCTGCCGGACAACACCAAGCAGTTGCCGGCCTGGACGCGTGCGGATGCGGTGATGACGTGGGAGGCGCAGGGTTCACGCGCGCAGTGGCTGCTGGGCATAGACAACCTGACGGACCGCCGCTACTGGCGTGAGGCGCCCTACCAATTCGGGCATGCCTACCTGTATCCCGGGGCCGTGCGCACGGTGCGCGCCGGGGTGTTGATCCGCATGTAAAAAAGACGCTATACTGTGAGGCTTGCAGCAGTTCCCCGATAGCTCAGTCGGTAGAGCGCCGGACTGTTAATCCGTAGGTCCCTGGTTCGAGCCCAGGTCGGGGAGCCAACTCGCTGCTAAAGCATCAAGGCCTTGCGCGTGCGCAGGGCCTTTTTGTTTGGTGCAGTGACGCGCCACCCACTCAAAGCTCCGCTGCCAAGCCCGCCCTCATGCGGGTCATGGCATGAGCCACAGCCCTTTGCAACACCAAAGGCTTTAGGCCGAGCCTGTCCACGCACTGCCCATTCAGGACCCCCGCCAGGCCGTGCACCATCGACCAGATGCACAAGGCGTCGAGCTCCACCTTCTCTTGTACGCCCGGCGATTCACCGTGCATGCGTCGAAGAACCCCACGGAGCACGTCATAGGCATGCACAGCATCGCCTGCCAGCTCCTGCGGGTCGGCTGATTCGGGCCAGGGGCTGCTGAACATCAGCCGGTATTCCAGCGGGTGCTCACGGGCATAGGTGAGGTACTGCAGCCCCAACGATTCCAGGTCCTGCTCGGGATCGTGATGGCGGGGCCTGGCATCGAGGAAGGCGGCAAAGCCCTGCAGGCAACGGCGCATCACCTCGGACAGCAGGTGGTCCCGCGTGGGGTAGTGCTTGTAGGGGGCCTGGTGTGACACGCCCAACTTGCGCGCCACTTCCCGCAGGCTGAGCTGCTCGATGCCGCGTTCTGCGATGACCTCCCAGGCCGCGAGGATGCAGGCTTCGCGGAGTTCGAGCGGAGGTGGTGCTGGGCGCTTCTTGGCGGTCATGGTGCGTGGGGATCGTAATCGACGCTCGACAAGCAGCACCACGCAGATCGCTTGATGGCCGCCGGCGAACACACAGTTGACAGTGTCTACCAAATTCGGAAAGAATGGTAGACATTGTCAACCCAGTGCGTCGATGAGCTCAACCTTCCACCCCTATAGCACCCGATGGTTCTTCATCGTTGCCGCCACATTGATGGGCGGATGCTCGACCCTACAGCCCGCCGTCGATGTGCCGCAGAAGTCGACGCACGCAACGGCCTATCGCCAAGCACCACCGACCGGCGCCCAGGACCTGGATGCCGCCACCTGGCGAGGCTTTGCCGATCCGGTGCTCACGGAGCTGATGAACGAGGTGCAGCGCGAGAACCTGGATGTCCGCATCGCCCAGCAGCGTGTGCTGCAGGCCCAAGCCGGCAGCACGGCGATGGCCTCACGGTTGTGGCCCACACTGTCGGTCAACAGCACCGCTTCAGACCAGCGCAGCGGCTTGCCCACGGAAGTCAAGCGCGGCATGCCGGATGCGCGGGCGATCCGCGGCGCGCTGGACTTGGGCTGGGAAATCGATGTGGCCGGTGCTGCACGTGCAGCGGCTGATGCCGCCGCACTGGATGCATTGGCGGCGGGCTCCGGCGTGGAAGTGGCCCGCTGGCTGGCCAGCACCGAAGTCGCCCGGCACTACCTGCTGTGGCAAGGGGCTCGCTTGCGCTTGCAGCACACCCAAGCACTGCTGAACGTTCAGGAAGAGATTGAAGCCCTGGTGCGGCGCCGACAGACGCATGGCCTGGCCAGCAACCTGGAGGCGGCCCGCGCCGCGGCCGAGTTGCAGGCGCTGGCCGCGCAACTGCCGGCCCTGCGCACCCTGGTGTCCACCACCGAGCACCAGATTGACGTGCTGCTCGGCCGCAGCCCCAGTGCCTTGGAAGCGCCTTGGCGGCAGGCGCCTGCGGCCCTGCCTTCGGTGCCGGGCCTGATGCCCGGCCAGGCACCGGAGCTCTTGAGCCGCCGCCCCGACCTTCGCGTGGCGGAACAACAACTGCGCGCCGAGACCGCGCGTCTGAGAGAGAGCCAAGCCGATCTCTGGCCCCGCTTCTTTCTCTCGGCCGTGCTGGGCCAGCAAGATCTCAGGCTCAACGGCTTGGACCTGGCACCGGTCCCCTACCGGAGTGTCGCCCTGCTCTTCACGGCGCCGGTCTTCAATGCGGGGCGCCTGCGCGCCGCGGTGGAACGGCAGTCCGCACGGGAACGCACCGCCACACTGCAGTACGAGAAGGCCGTGCTGAACGCCTTGCAGGACGTGGAAAGCAGCCTGGTGGTCCTGGAGCAGGAACGCCAACGGTGCGACAGCCTGGCCGCTGCCTTGGAGGCACGTCGCCTGGCGGACCGCCATGCCCATTCACTGGCGCGCGAAGGGCAGATTGACCGCATGCAAAGACTGGAGGTCAGCAAGGGACTGCTGAGTGCCGAACTGGCGTTGACCGAAGCCCAAACGCAGCGCGCCTTGGCTGCGGTGCAACTCATCAAGGCCTTGGGCGGCGGTTGGAATCAGACCCCCACGCCCCCGCCTGTCCAAAGCGCATCGACACAACCGTAATTCGGAGTCTTCCCCATGCCCCCATTCCAAACACCCCTCGCCTACCGCTTGGGTCTTCTGGCCACGGCGGCGGTCTTCGCCGGCTGCTCTCCTCAAAAGCCGTCCGCACCGGCCGAGCCCGCGGTCTATGTCACCACCGTGCGCAACGAAACCAGCGACATGCAACGCGTGTTCAGCGGCAGCATCCGGCCGCGAATCGAGTCCGACATCGGGTTCCGCGTTGGGGGCCGGGTGACCGAGCGCCTTGTTGAACTGGGTGAACCCGTGCGCGCAGGCCAGGTGATGGCGCGCCTGGACCCAACCGACTACCGGTTGGCGGTGCAGGCAGCCGCCGATCAGCAAAGAGCCGCGGAGGTGGATGCGGTGCAGTCGGCCAGCGATGCGGAGCGGTTTCGTCGATTGATGGGCGATGGATCGGTGGGCGCGGCCGATGCCGAGCGCCAGCAGGCCCGCGCGGATGCGGCAGCGGCTCTGCTGAAGCAGGCGCAATCGCAACTGGAACTGGCCCGCAACCGAGCGGGCTACGCGGAACTGACGGCCCCCTTCGACGGGGTGGTGACCGCCTTGCGCGTGGAGCCTGGGCAAATGGTGAATGAGGGGCAGGCCGTCGTGAGTGTGGCGCGGCTCGGTGAACTGGAGGTGGTGGTGGACGTGCCAGAGGCCATGGTGGCCAACCTGCGGCAGTGGCGCGCCGAGGCCGTGCCCGGATTTGGTACCGAGTCCGCGAGTGAGGGCGCTGCCTCCCGGGCCCAGGCGATCGCGCTGCGCCTGCGGGAGATGGCACCCAGTGCCCATCCAGTGAGCCGCACCACACGGGTGCGCTATGCGATGGTGTCGCCCGCTCAGGCCATGACGGTGCACATGGGCATGAGCGCCGAAGTGCGCCTGCGCCAGCCGGGCACCATGGCCGGCGCCACGCTGCCAGTGGGCGCAATGCTGACCACAACCGAAGGCACCTTCGTGTGGACGGTTGACGCCGCCAGCGGTGCCTTGGTGCGCCAGAACGTACAACTGCAGTCGCAGACGACGGGGCAGGTGCGCGTGGGCGGCCTGAAGGACGGTGCGCTGGTGGTGACGGCGGGCGCCCAGAAGCTTGATGCAGGGATGAAGGTGCGTCCCGTTGCACGGCCCCTGGCCGAAGCGCTTTCGCCGGTGGCCGCGCGATGAAGTCCTTCAACCTCTCCGAATGGGCGGTCACCCACCGCGCCCTTGTGCTCTTCCTGATCATCGTCACACTGGTGGTGGGCGCGTTTTCCTTCACTCGGCTGGGACGACTGGAAGATCCGAACTTCAACGTGCCGGCCATGAGCGCTGTGGTGGCCTGGCCTGGCGCGACCGCGCAGCAGGTGCAGGATCAGGTGCTCAACCGCATGGAGCGCGAGCTGCAGAAGATCGAGGGCATCGACTACGTGCGCAGCTTCGCACGGCAAGGCTACGGTGGACTGAATTTCTGGATGAAGGGCGGTACGTCGAAGCCTGAACTGGACCGGGCGTGGTACCTGGCCCGCAAGAAGATCGCCGACATCCGGCACGAGTTCCCGGACGGTGTGCGCGGCCCCTTCTTCAATGACGAGTTCGGTGATGTCTACAGCGTCCTCTATGC
The DNA here is from genome assembly GCA_027487995.1 of Rubrivivax sp. Classification (GTDB taxonomy): domain Bacteria; phylum Pseudomonadota; class Gammaproteobacteria; order Burkholderiales; family Burkholderiaceae_C; genus RFTU01. The sequence goes on from JAIYCN010000215.1 coordinate 4,342, forward strand.
CTTCAGTGCGCCGGATTTGACCTGGCCCGAACTGCAGGCGCTGGTCGACGACGCCAAACGCGAGCTGCAGCCGGTCAAGGGTGTGACGCGCATTGAGGTGTTTGGCCGCCAGCCTGAAAAGGTGTATGTCGAGTTGTCCAGTGCACGCCTGGCCGCCCTGGGTGTGTCGCCGCAAGCCATCATCGAAGCCTTGAACCGCCAGAACACAGTCGCGCCGGCGGGCAGCGTAGAAGGACGAGCCGATCGGGTGTTCCTGAGATTGTCCGAGGGCGGCCTGGGGTTGCGCGATGCACGCGATGTGGCCAACGTCCCGATTGAGGTGGGCGGACGGCTGCTGCGCCTGGCCGATGTCGCCGACGTCAAGTCGGGTCTTGAAGAACCGCCGCAGTTCACGGTGCGGCACAACGGACGGCCTGTTCTGATGCTGGGCCTGGCCTTTGAGAAGTCGGCCAACGTGCTGAAGGTGGGCGCGGCGCTGGACGAGCGCATGAGCGCGTTGCAGGCCGCACTTCCCTTGGGCGTGACCGTGGAAAAGGTGGCCGACCAACCCAAGATCGTCGACGATTCCGTTTGGGAGTTTGAGCGCTCCTTCCTCGAAGCCTTGGTCATCGTGCTGGTGGTGTGCTTTCTGTTCCTGGGCTGGCGCACCGGCATCGTGGTGGCGGCATCGGTGCCGCTGGTGCTGGCGTTGGTGGCCACGGTGATGGCCGTCATGGGCTGGAGCCTGGACCGCGTGTCCCTGGGGGCGCTGATCATCGCGCTGGGGCTGCTGGTGGACGACGCCATCATCGCGGTGGAGATGATGGTGGTGAAGATCGAGCAGGGATGGGACCGGGTTCGCGCGGCCACCTTCGCTTATACGTCCACCGCGTTTCCCATGCTCACTGGCACCTTGGTGACGGTGGCCGGCTTCATGCCCGTGGGCTTTGCCAAGTCCATCTCCGGGGAGTACGCCGGCGGCATCTTCTGGGTGGTGGGCGTGGCGCTCGTGGCCTCTTGGTTCGTGGCCGTGGTGTTCACTCCCTACCTGGGCGTCAAGCTGCTGCCGCAAGTGATGAAGGGGAATGGCGGCGACCCTTATGCACGACCGGTGTACACCCGGCTGCGCGGGCTGCTGACCTGGTGTGTGGCCCACCGGTGGTGGGTGCTGGGTGCGACGGCCCTGATCTTTGTTTTGAGTGCGGCCGGCATGACCCTGGTGCAGCAGCAGTTCTTTCCCACCGCCTCCCGTACCGAGCTGATCGTCGACCTGAGGCTGCGCGAAGGAGCTTCATTCACGGCCACCGAGCAGCAAGTGCAGCGCTTGGAACAGGTGCTGAAGGCCGACCCCCAGGTGGAACGCTTCACGGCCTACACCGGTGCAGGCGCACCGCGGTTCTTCCTCTCGATCTCCGCGGATCTCCCGAACCCGGGCTTGGCTCAGGTCGTGGTGAACACCCGCAGCATCGAAGACCGCGAGGCAGTTCGGGCCCGCCTGCTGGCGCTGTTTGCAAAGGGTGAGCAATTCCCGGATCTGCATGGGCGGGTCACTCGTTTTGAGTTCGGGCCGCCCGTGGGCTTTCCTGTTCAGTTTCGTGTTGTGGGCAAGGACAGTGCCACGCTGCGGGCGATTGCCTATCGCGTGCGGGACACGGTTCGGCAAAGCCCGCTGGTGCGCGACACCCAGCTCGATTGGGATGAACAGGTTCGGGCCGTGCAGTTGAATGTGGACCAGGACAAGGCGCGGCTGCTGGGCATCACGAGCGCCGACATCGCCAACATGACCCAGATGGCGCTGAGCGGACTGCCGGTGACGCAAATCCGCCGTGGCGAGGAACTCATCGACGTCACCTTGCGTGGCACGGCGACCGAGCGGCTGAACCTGGAGCGGCTGGGAGATGTGACGCTCTTCACCCGCAGCGGTGCCGTGGTGCCGCTGTCGCAAATTTCGAAGCTGACTCCGACCTTTGAGGAGCCGGTGCTGTGGCGGCGCAACCGCGAGTTGACGCTGACCGTGCGGGCAGACGTGATGGATGGCGTGCAGGGGCCGGCCGCCACCTCGAAGATTTGGCCAACGCTGCAGGCCATCGTCGCCGACCTGCCTCCCGGCTACCGAATCGAGATTGGTGGTGCCTCGGAGGAAACGAGCAAGTCCGACACGGCGCTGTTTGCGGTGTTCCCCCTGATGTTCGTGGTGATGCTCTTCTTCCTGATGCTGCAGCTGCAGAGCTTCTCGCGGATGTGGATGGTGTTCCTGACGGCGCCGCTTGCCTTGGTGGGCGTGGTGCCCGCGCTGTTGATCTTCAAGGCGCCGTTTGGCTTCGTGGCCTTGCTGGGGGTGATCGCCCTCAGCGGCATGATCATGCGCAATGCGGTGATCCTGGTCGATCAGATCGACACGGACATCGCCGGCGGCACACCGCCCACGGAGGCCCTGGTGGAAGCCACGGTGCGCCGCGCGCGGCCTGTGGTGCTGACGGCCGCAGCCGCGGTTCTGGCCATGGTTCCGCTGGCCAGCAGCGTGTTCTGGGGCCCCATGGCGATTGCCATCATGGGCGGGCTGATCGTGGGCACCGTGCTCACCCTGGTGTTCGTGCCGGCGTTGTACGCGGCATGGTTCAGGGTAGGCCGGGTTCCTGCTGAAGTCGACCCGGCTGCGCACCGACCGGCGCAGATGGCGAAGTGATCACGGCTCGCATCCGCCAACTCGCGGCGCTGTTGGGCATGGTCGTAGGCATGGGCGTGATGGCTGGGTGTGCGCCCTTCAACTATGCGGCTACGGACAGCCCGGTGGCCAGGCTGCGTCTCGAGTCGATGGAGCCGCCACCGCGCATCGCCCTGGTGCTCAGCAGCGGAGGCCCCAGAGGTTATGCCCACATCGGCGTGATGAAGGTTCTTGAAGAGGCTGGGATTGAGGTCGACTTGGTGGTGGGCACGAGCGTGGGGTCACTCTTGGGCGCCTTCTGGGCGGACGGGCGCAGCGCATCTGAGCTGGAAGCCCTGTCCATGCAAGGCGGACCGCTGACGCTCTTTGACCTCACCCCGTTTGCGGACCGTGGCTGGATTCGAGGCCAGCGGCTTCAGGACTATGTGGATGCCGGCCTGCGACATCGCCACATCGAGCGAATGCCCAGGCGATTCGTGGCCATTGCCACTCGACGAGACGACAAGGTCCCCGTCTTCTTCAGCAGCGGCAGGACCAGCGTCGCGGTTCGGGCGTCCAGTGCGGTGAGCGGCATCATTTCGCCTGTCGGGATCGAGGGTGTGGAGTATGAAGATGGGGACGAGTCGCTGCCGCTGGCGGTAAGGGCTGCACGGGAGGCAGGCGCGCAGTACGTGATTGCGGTGGATGTATCCGCCGACCCCACACAGATCCCGGCGGATGTATCACCGGCAGAGCGCAGTCACGTACTCAGCCGTGCAGCCCGGATCGATCGCGAAGCCGCGGCTGCGGACTTCATCATCAACGCTGGGCTTCAATACCGAGCATCCCCATTGGCCAGCTATTTCAAGTACGCGCGTGAAACCGGGGAAGCCAGCGCCCGGCGCCAACTTCCACATTTGGTTGCAAGTCTGATGCGGGCCGGGATGATCGACGGCAGCGAAATGGGCAAGGGCAAGTAACGCTGCTCAGCCGAGTCTGACCAGCCTGTACGGTTCCTCGAAGTCCCGAAAGTCCTGCTCCGCCAGCGCGCCTTCGATCCAGGCCCGCACACTTTGCAGGTTCAACACCCGGTCCATGTATGCTTGAACATCGGCCGGCACCGGAAGCCCGTAAGTCTTGAAGCGCATGACCACCGGCGCGTAGAAGGCGTCAGCCACGCTGAAGGCGCCGAACAGCATCGGGCCACCATGTTGCTGGAGTAGGCCCGACCACATGCTGCAGACGCGCTGGAGATCGGCACCCACCGCGGGCTTGTCGCGCATCACCAGGGCACCGATCTGGGGTAGCGAGGCTTCAATGTTCATGGGGCACGCACCACGCAATGCGGAGAAACCGCTGTGCATCTCGGCGCAGACGCTGCGCGCGCGCGCCCGTGCCTTGCGGTCGTGCGGCCACAGTGCCTTTTCGGGAAAGCGCTCGGCCACGTACTCTGCAATGGCCAGCGTGTCCCACACCACCAGATCGCCGTCCACCAAAACGGGCACCTTGCCGACGGGATTCACAGTGCTGATGACTTGCTTGAACTGGGAATCTGGGTCGAATCCGTCGAAGCGGACCATCACCTCTTCGAAGTCGATGCCGCATTCGCGCATCAGCACCCAGGGGCGCATGGACCAGGACGAGTAGTTCTTGTTGCCGATGTAGAGCTTCATGGATGGTGTCCCCGGTTCATGTGCGCGGATCATGCCATCCGTCATCGTGGAGTCTCAAGTGCTTGACGCCGGTATTCCCTCGGCGACACCTGGTAGCGCCGCCGGAACTGTTCACCGAAGTTCGACAAGGAGGCAAAGCCGCAGGACAAGGCAATATCGGCGACCGGCTCCGTGCCTTCGAGCAAGCGGAGCGCGACCCAACTGCACCGAGCGTCATTGACGAAATCGATGAAGGACTTGCCCACTTCGCGGCGGAAGAATCTGCCGAACGCCGCGGTGGAAATGCCCGCGATGGCCGCGGCGTCGGACACAGAGAGATCTTCGCCCAGGTGAGCCTGCACCCAACGCAGCAGCCGGTCCACGCGCTGACGGCGCAAGCGAAAGGCAGAACCTTCGGTATCGGCTGGCGTGACCTGAACAGATAAGGGGCGCAGGTCCAGCGATCCATCGCTCAACTCATCGTTCATCAACGCCAGCAACTCAATCAGGTGGGCCGCACGGCGTGGGGCATCTGCGCTGGACATGCGGGCCATCACCGCCTGGACCTGAGGCCGCAGACGCCCCTCGACGGCCAGGCCGCGAGATGCGCGCCTCATACGCGCCTCCAGCCCTCGCAACTCGGGCAAACCAGTGGCGGCGGCCCAGTCCGAGGGGAACTGCAGCACAGTGGCTGCACAAGAGCGAGGACCACCGCCCTGCCCCGTCAACCAGACATGGGCCAGTTCGGGCCCCACCAACACCACATCACCGTCGTTGAAGGGTTCCACGCTGTCGCCCACCCAACGAAGCCCTCGGCCCTGCTCAATCCAGGTGAGTTCAACATGGGCATGGCGGTGCAGCCCGCCACGGAACCCGGACTGGCGAAGCTGCGTGCAACGCATGGAGGCGTCGGGGTGCTGGATGATCTCTCGTTCGATCTTCATGGGTCTTCAGCGCGGATCTCAAAAGTGTTTGAAAACCGTCACTCTTGGCTGAAACACAGGAAGATAAGCCAGAGCATAGTCGACAGACTGATGGTTTTGAAGCCCATACGAGTTGAGCCCTCATGAACGCCGAATGGTGGCGCGGTGCCACGCTCTACCAGATCTATCCCCGCAGCTTCGCGGACACGAACGGCGACGGCATCGGCGATCTCCCGGGCATCACTCGACAACTGCCCTATGTCGCTTCGCTCGGTGTAGACGGCGTCTGGATCTCGCCGTTCTTCCCGAGTCCGATGCTCGACTTCGGCTACGACGTGACCGACCATTGCGGAGTCGATCCGATGTTCGGCACGCTCCAGGACTTCGATGCCCTGCTGACCCAAGCACATCGCCTGGGCCTGAAGGTGGTGATCGACCAGGTGTGGAGCCACACGGCGGCCGAGCATCCCTGGTTTCAGGAAAGCCGAGCTAGCCGTGACAACCCCAAGGCCGACTGGTACGTGTGGGCCGATGCGCGGGAGGACGGCAGCCCGCCGAACAACTGGCTGAGTTGGATGGGCGGGCCGGCCTGGCGTTGGGAGCCCCGCCGCCGACAGTACCACCTGCACAACTTCCTGCCCGAGATGCCGGACCTGAACTTCCACTGTCCTGAAGTTCAGGCTGCGGTGCTGGGCATGGCGCGCTTCTGGCTGGACCGAGGGGTGGACGGCTTCCGGCTGGACACGGCCAACCTCTATGCGCACGACCTGCTGCTGCGCGACAACCCGCCCGCGCCGCCCGGCCAGCGCGGGGACAGTCCCGTGCTGATGCAGCGCCACGCATACACCATGGACCAACCGGAGTCGCACGCCTTTCTTCGTCGGCTGCGGGCCCTGATGGATGAATACCCCGGCCGCGTGACCGTGGGCGAGATTGGCGGCGCCGATGCGCAGGAGACGATGCTCGCCTACACGCAAGACTGCGATGCCCTGCACACGGCGTACTCCTTTGCGTTCCTGGGCGCGCGGCCGGATGCCGCCGCGGTGGCTTCCCAACTTGCGCCGTGGGCGAGCAGCGAGGGTTGGCCGTCGTGGGCCTTCTCCAACCATGACGTGCCGCGTGTGGCGTCCCGGTGGAGTTCCGCGAAGGCCGCCGCCGGCTTCAGTTTCGGCGGCAGCGATGGCCCGGATGCAACGCAGCGACACCTGGCAGGTGCTGAGGGCGCAGGCCCTCTCACCTGGAAGGCACTGTTGATGGCCCTGCGCGGCATGCTCTTCATCTACCAGGGCGAAGAGTTGGGACTGCCCCAAAGCGAGGTGCCCTTCGAACGCATGCAGGACCCCTTCGGGCTCGCGCACTGGCCTTTGAACCCCGGCCGTGACGGTTGCCGCACACCGATGCCCTGGATGCACGGGGCTCCTCATGCCGGCTTCAGCCAGGCCGAGCCGTGGCTGCCGGTCGACGCGGCGCATGCTGAGTGGGCAGCGGACCGACAAGAGGCAGACCCTGGATCGATCCTCAACCAGACACGGGCGCTGCTGCGATTGAGGCGAGAGCAGCCGGCGCTGCGCCTGGGCGCCTGCGAGGTGCTGCATGCGCAGGGCGATGTGCTTGCTTTGCGCCGCGGAGAGGGTGAACACGCAGTGCTGGCCATCTTCAACCTGGGGTCCTCGACTGCTGCGCTGCCACCGACCCTGCCCGCGGGCGCCCTAGACCCGCAGCGCTGCCTGTGGGCACACCCGCTGGCTGCGCCCACTGGCCTGAACCTACCCGCCGGCGCGGCCGGTTTCTATCGCCATCACGACTGACAGAACCACCATGGATCACGATCTGGATACGCCCTATGGGATCAGTGCGGAGCACATCGCACGGTTTCGCCGAGATGGCTTCATAAAGCTCAAGAATGTGCTGAGCAGCGAGACCCTGACCCGTTTTGGCCGCGAAATCACACGACTGACCATTGATCTCAATACCGAGCAGCGCCCGCTGGAGGAGCGCAGCACCTACGACAAGGCTTTCCTGCAGGTGATGAACCTGTGGGAGAAGAGCCCGCTCGTGGGCCGCTTCGTCATGGGACAGCGTATGGGCCGCCTGGCTGCGGAACTCCTGGGGGTTCACGGCGTGCGGCTGTACCACGATCAGTCTCTCTACAAGGAGCCGGGCGGCGGCATCACCCCGGCGCACGCGGACCAGTACTACTGGCCGCTGTCCTCCGACCGCACGATCACGGCCTGGATTCCCCTGCAGCCCGTGCCCGAGGACATGGGACCGCTGGGCTTCTACGCGGGCAGCCAGTCGGTCGAATTCGGCCGCGACCTGGGCATCTCCGACGAAAGCGAGGACCGGATCACGGCCAACATGAACCGGCATGGCTTCGAGTTCGTGCCCGGCGCCTTCGATCTCGGCGAGGTCAGCTTCCACCTCGGCTGGACCTTCCACAAGGCGGGTGCCAATCGCAGCATCCAAGCCCGTTCGGTGATGACCATCATCTACATGGATGCGGCCATGCGCCTGGTGCCATCGCTCAACGCCATACAGGCCAACGACCGCGACCAATGGTGCCCGGGTGCCCGCGAGGGTGAGGTCATCGATACGCGGAAGAACCCGGTGGTATGGCAGCGTGCCGGGATGCTGGATATGCCTGCGTAGGCACTGAGCAGCATGGATCGACGACGACTCCTGACAGCGGCTGCGTCTGCCCCTTTGACCTCGTGGGTGGGGATGAGTGCTCGCGCCTCCGGCGTCGATGCGATGCCACCAAGCCCATCCTTCACCCGCCATGTCGACCCCTTCATCGGCACCGATGGCACGGGACATGTCACGCCCGGCGCGACCGTCCCGTTTGGCATGGTCTTTCCGGCGCCCGACAACGCCGACCGGGGCTGGAGCTACAGCGCGGGCTACCAGCATCGAGACCGCCGAATCCTGGGCTTTTCCAACACGCACCACAGCGGCGCGGGAATACCGGAGCTGGGTGATGTGCTCTTGCAGCCCCGGGGCGGCACGGCTTGGGCGGAGGGCACCACCGACTTCGGTGCGGCCAAGGCCGATGAACGGGCGCGACCGGGGTGGTACCGCGTACGACTTCCCCGCCATGGTGTGACGGTCGAGCTCACCGCCACGCCCAAGGTGGCGCTGCAACGCTACCGGTTTGATCGGCCGGGACGAGTTCAGGTGCTGGTCGACCTACAGCATGGCCTGCACTACGTGGACCGCCCGGCTGCGCAAGCGGCCGATGTGCGGCCACATGACAAGGGCCTGCAGGGCACGGTGTGGCGCAGCAATTGGGTCGATCGCCAGTTGTCCTTCGTGGTGCAGTTCAGCCATCCGGTGCTGCGGCAGCGAGCCCTGCCTGCAAAGCGCGGCGAAAAAGCGCCGCGCCTGCTCTTGGACTTCGATCTGGGTGCCGGGCAGATGCTGGGGGCGCGCATTGCCTTGTCCACGGTCGATGAGGACGGTGCCTGGAGAAACCTCGCCACCGCAGAGAGCCTGAGCTTCGATGCCGCGCGCGACGCCGCAGACCGTGCGTGGAACGAACTGCTCGGCCGCATCCGCATAGAGGGTGATGCACGAACGAAGCGCCTGTTTTATTCGGCCCTGTACCGCACGCTGCAGCACCCCAGCGACATCGCCGATGCCGACGGCCGCGTGCGAGGACCGCGTGGGGAGGTCATGCAGGCACCGGACGGTGTGTACTACTCGACGCTGAGTCTGTGGGACACCTTTCGCGCTTCCCACCCACTGTTCACCCTGATCGTGCCGGAGCGGGTGCCGGGCTTCATCAACACCATGCTCGCCCACCACCGGCAGATGGGGTGGCTTCCGCTGTGGACCAGTTGGGGCCGTGAGACCTACTGCATGATCGGCAATCCCGCACTGCCGGTGATCGCCGATGCGCTCGTCAAAGGGTTCGGCGCAGATGGCGCCATCGATGAGCAGGCCGCGCTGGCGGCGATGGTGGAGACCAGCACCCGCGAGCGGCCGGATGCGCCCGAGTGGGCCCAGCGCAGTTGGGGCCTACTGGACCAGCATGGTTACTTGCCCTTCGATCTGCAGAAGGGCGAATCGGTGAGCATGACGGCGGAACTGGGCTACGGGGATGCGGCTGTGGCCGCTGTGGCTGAGCGCTTGGGGCGCAGCGACTTGGCGCCGCACTTCAGGGCGCGTTCACGGAGCTGGCTGCACCTCTTCGACGAGCAAACCCGCACGCTTCGCGGCAAGGACAGCGCAGGGCGATGGCGCACGCCGTTTGACCCGGTGGCCGCCACCTCGCCGCTGAAGAACCCGGGCGATTACACAGAAGCCAACGCATGGCAGTACACCGCCACCCCGGCCCTGCATGACGCGGCGGCCTTCCGCGACCGCCTGGGGGGCGCCGCGGCGCTTGAGGCTTGGCTGGATCACTTCTTCACCCTGCCCGTCCCCAACCCCGACAAGCATCTGGGACAGGAGGCGCTGATAGGCCAGTATGCGCATGGCAACGAGCCCAGCCACCACATCACCTGGCTGTACTCACTCACCGATTCTCCGCAAAAAGGGCAGCGGCTGCGCGAGCAGATCGTGCGGCGGTTCTATGGAACCGGGCCTGCGGGACTGGTGGGCAACGACGATGTGGGTCAGATGAGTGCATGGTTGGTTTTCGCCATGCTGGGCTTCTACCCGGCCGAGCCCTTCAGCGGGGCGTACTTCACGGGCAGCCCAATGCTCGAACGTGCCGAGATTCAGATGGGCAAGGGGCGAGTGTTGCGGCTACGCGGGCGCGGACTTCAAGCTGCCTTGAATGGCGCCGTCATCGGGGACAGGCGAGTGGCGCACGCTGCCCTGGCCGAGGGGGGGTTACTGAGTTTCCCGTGAGCGCCGCAAGCTTGGTGACTTCTGCATCTGGTGCTCCCGTTGTTCGTTGCAATACGAACCAGCACACCAGAAACGCCTAACGCTTCGCGAAGATCGCCACATGCTGCCGCATGGCCATCACCGGACTCCCATCGGGGTGCCAGATGACGGCCGTCTGGGCCGAATAGCCCTCACACAAAGTCTCGGCCTGGCCGCGCAGCAACCACCACCCCTGCGGGTTGTCGATCTGGGGTGCCAGCATGTCGACCGCCCAGGTCATGGTGCTGAGGGGTACACCAGACTCCAATACGGCGTAGGCGATCGGCGGGAGGGCATCGGCCAGCGCCATCAGACTCACCAGATCACCCCGCACCTGCGGGTCGCGGTGGCGCAGCCACACCAACATTTCCGGCGAAGGGCCGGCGCTCAGCGGCAAGCTGCCCCCAGCCAGGCGGCCATCGAAGTGCGCCATGAAGTTGGGCCTGTCACTCCAGTTGAAGACGTCTGGGCACGTCTCCCGCGGTGGGGTGGTGGGCATCGCATGCCCGCTGTGTTGGTGCGGGAGTTCCCGCCCGGCTCCAAAACACAAGGTGGCGCGCACGGCCAGGCCAGCGTCGCCCACAAGATCCACCGCGACAAAGGCGGCCGACTTACCCTGTCGAAGCATGCGAGGCGAGATCGTCAATTCGCCGGTCGCAGGACCGATGAACGCGACCTGCGCAGAACGCAGCGGCGGCAATTCAGGAAAGGCCCGCAGACCGCCTTGCAGACACAAGGCCGCCGACAGGCCACCGTAGGCCGTGCGTCCCTGCAGCCAGTCCGCAGGCAGTGAAATCTTGAAATCGCTGCCGGCGGCTGCCAGCGTGGCCAGCATGCTGGAGAAGCCAGTGCGCGATGGGGTGGGCATGTCGTTCATTCAGGCGCGAGATTGGCTTGTATGGGAATTCATGGAGATCGTACAGCCTGCATTCAAGCCTACAGACCGTACCCACGCTGCGCTTGTACGATGCCAGCCTTGACCACATCAGAGGCCAGCCATGATCGGATACATATGCGTCGGTACGAACGACCTGGACAGGGCCGTGCGCTTCTACGGCGAACTCCTGGGGCTGTTGGGCGCGAAACCCTTCTTCAAATCAGACCGCGGCGTGGGCTGGGGCGTGAGCCCGGACAAGCCGATGCTCAGCGTGCTCAAGCCCTTCGATGGCCGGCCGGCGACGGCAGGCAATGGTTCGATGGTGGCGCTGGCCGCTGCGGATCCCGCACAGGTTCAGGCCCTGCACGCCAAGGCACTGGAACTTGGCGCCCGCGATGAGGGTGCGCCGGGGCCGCGCGGCAGCGGCTTCTATGGGGCCTACTTCCGGGACTTGGATGGCAACAAGCTGTCGGCGTTTTGCATGATCAAGGCGCCGTGATCCACCGACCACATGGACAAACTCATCGCCTTCGGTTCATCCGCGTTGTCGGCGCTGGCCATCGTGGCTCTCGGTGCCGAACTGCCGGACACGGTCGCCTCTCACTTCAATGCGGCGGGGGTTCCAGACAGCTTCATGCCACGCGGAACCTTCCTGACCTTGATGGTTGCCTTGGGAAGCGGGCTGCCGCTTGCAGTGTGGTGGCTGCAGATGGCCATGGTCCGAAGCGGAACGCCCAAGATTCCGCGGACCGAGTACTGGCTGTCCGAGCCCCGGCGCGATGAGACCATTCGGTGGCTTTCGGTGCATGCCTCGATTGGATCGGCCGGCCTGTGTGCGTTTCTGACGCATACGTTCTGGTTGACCGTGCTGGCGCACCGACAGACACCGATCACTCTGCCGCCCTTTCAGTTTTGGGGATCATTGGCACTGTTCATGGTGGCTACTGGCGCCTGGGTGGTTTGGCAACAGCGTCGGTTTAGGTGACCAGGTCTTTCAATTCATCTGCCAAGAAGGCGTGACCCCATGAGCACCGAAGTCGATCACATCGTCGTTGCCGCCGACTCGCTGGAGCAAGGCGAGGATTGGTGCCGGCGCGTCCTGGGTGTGGCGCCAGTGGCTGGCGGACGCCACGCGTTGATGGGCACGCACAACCGGCTGCTGCAGCTTTCCTCACCGGCCTTTCCTCAGGCCTATCTGGAGCTCATCGCCATCGACCCGGAGGCCGCACCGCCGGGGCGGCAGCGTTGGTTCGGGTTGGACTCGCGCCCACGGGGTGAACCTTCTCTGGTGCAGGTGGTCGCGCGTTCGCGCATGCTGGACATGCACCGTTTCGGCCTCATCCACAAGGGCATCGATCCCGGCCTGCCCGTGGCGCTTTCACGTGGGGACCTGCACTGGCAGATGCTGTTGCGCACAGATGGGCAAATGCCCGGCGGGCTGCCGATGTTGATCCAGTGGGGTGAACATCATCCTGCTGACCGCTTGCCGGCTTCGGGTTGTGCCTTGACGGGCGTGAACTGGAGCGGAGTACCCGATGCCCATGCGAAGGTGTTGGGCCTACGGGGTGTCGCTCTGAATTCAGGCGCCGATGCCTGCTGGACGTTGACGGTTCAATGCCCCAAGGGAATGGTCACGCTAAGCAGCCGCTGAGCGGTCACCAAGCAGCCTTCAGTCGATGGCGCCGCCCGTGACCCGCAAGTCTGCAACCAACCCCGTGGCTTGCGCGGATTCGACCGCAGCGGCGGTGATTTCGATCGTGCGCTGGATCGCTTGCGTCAGTTCGGGCAAGGTCCAGGCGGTACGGGTGGTCGTGGCTGGGTGCGCGGCATCAGCAACAGAGTGCTGTGGTTGCGCCGCCACATCCGGCACATGGATGAACCCTGCCGGGATGACCTGACCCTGCACCGCGTGCATCAGCGCGTAGAACACGTGGTTGCACACATAGGTGCCGGCGGTTTGTGAAACCGTTGCACGCCATCCTGCATCCATCAACGCGGCGGCAAGGCGCTTGATGGGCAGGCTGGATGGGTAGGCGTAGGGGCCTTCAGGCGCGATGTGTTCATCGATGGGCTGCTGGCCGCGGTTATCCGGGATACGGGCGTCGTCCACATTCAGGGCCACGCGCTCAATGCTGATGTCGTGACGAGAGGCAGCGAGCCCGAGTGCAATGACCGCCCGGGGCTGCAGCGACCGCAAGGCACTTTGCAATACCTGGGCGGATTCACCGAATACACAGGGCAGTTGGACGCTGTGCACCACCAGGCTGCCCACGCGCAATCCGTGCAGCGCGCGAGCAATCTCCCAGGACGGGTTGACTGCATGGCCGCCGAAGGGCTCAAAGCCGGTCAGCAGAAAGATGCCGGGGGATTCCATGGGCGCGAATGTTAGAGCACCCCCGGGGCGGCTCGAGCCTGCTCGGCCCTCAAAGAACGCAGGGCCACGGGCCCGCGTTCTCTATACGACCCGGTCGCGGATGATCTGCGGCTCGGGCCGCGTTGCGGCAAACGAAGGTCTCTGCTCGATGCGGTCGCTGTAGGCTGCCAGGTTCGGATGCAGGCTCTGCCAGTCGATGTGGGGCCAGCGAACCTTCATATAGCCCAGTAAGGTACCGGTAGCCACATCGGCCATGGTGAAGGAATTCCCCACGCAGAACTCGCGTTCGCCCAGCGTGCGGGAGAGTTCGCGCAATGCTCCGAACACCTTGCGCATCTGCCGATCCAGCCAGGGTTGGCTTTGCTTGTCCTCTGCCCGTTGCCGCTCGAACAGCGACAAGATCAGGGCATCACAGGCCCCATCCACGATGACCTCGAAGCGTTTGGCCGCGAGAAGGCCTTCCACATCCCGCGGCATGAGCGGCGGCTCGGGGTGGCGCAGCTCGATCCACTCGCCTATGTAGCGCGACTCGAATACACCGTGCCCCTCCGGCGTGATGAGGACCGGAAGCTTCTCCAAGGGGTTCCAGCGGGGCGTTTGCGTCTCCGCATTCCAGGGCACCTCGGTGACCAGCTCGAAGGGAATGCCCTTCTCCGCGAGTTGGATGCGCACCTTGCGGGCATAGGGGCTGGGCTTGGCACTGAGCAACTTGTACATGGCGAACCTCCTTGTGCTTCAGAACTCAGGGCTGATGGGCCACGGCCCATTGCCCACCTTGCACCTGCACGAATAGGAAGGGCTTGATCGCCTCCCGGTCAGGCCCACGAAGGACAGGCCCCAACAGACCGCGTGTCTGCTTGATGGTGGCCAGGCCCTCGCGCATGCGCACGCGGTCGGCTGCCAGGGTCTCGGGGCGGCCCATGATCTTCTGCCGTTCGATGATGTCCTTGAGCGTGTAGACGTTTTCCCAGGCGGCGGCGTTGTGCAGGTCCATATGCGCATTGGCCCGCTGCATGGCTGCAGCCGCCACACGTGCCTCGGCCGTGACGGGCGCGAAGCTGGTGGGGATGACCATGCCCTCAGCGGCCTGTGCGCAACCGTTGAGCGTTTCCATGCTGGAGGAACTGGTCAGGCCGATCAGCAGGCGGGGCTTCACACCCTGCCGCTGCATTTCCTTGAGCACGCCGCAGGTGGTGAAGGGGTGCGCCGAAATGATGACCGCATCGGCATTGGCGCGCCGCATCTCGCGAACCTGGGTGGTGAAGGAGATGTCGGCCAGCAGCCATTCGCTTTGCCCCAGCACCTGCATGCCGGACTTGCCCGCGTGGTCCTTCATCACGTTGAAGGTGGCGCTGCTGTGAGCGAAGTCTTTCTCCACCCCGCCCCAAACCGTCTTGATGTCCTTGCGGGTGGTGGAAATCCACTCGAAGAGCGATCGGTACATCGCCGCCTCGCTGGGCACGTTGCGGAAGGCCCATTCGGAAATGGAGGCCAGGCCGCCCTTGGCCGCGCCGTCGGTGTAGATGGGGAACTGCAGCCCCGAATCACTGGTGTCACCGGCCTTCTTCTGCAGAATGCCGAACACGGGCTCGGCCACGTTGCTGCAGCTTGGCCCGACCGCCACGATGGAGTCGGATTGAGACGCAATGCGGCGCACCACATTGATCCCCTCCTCGGCATTGCAGCGGTCATCAAGGTACTCAATGACCAGGCGTGCGCGGGCGCCATCGCCCAGCGTGACGCCGCCTGCCTTGTTGATCTCCTCGGCCGCAGCGCGCATGGCGGCCTCGGCATTCAGCCCGAAGATGCGGACCACACCGCTCTGCGCGCCAAAGCCGTGGATCTTGATGGTTCGTTCCTGAGCCTGCGATGCGCCCGCAGACGCGAAAAGGCCAAGCAGCAGCGCAACCGCGCAACGCGGTGTTGAAAACATGATGAATCCTCCACCGGGTGTCCCGGCCCTCGTGTGATGTGTGTGGGCAGTGTCTGGCTTTTGCTCACAACCGATCCATTTGCATGTGGGCAAGTCTCACTTGCCCGATGAACAAGTCGTCCGAGCAACCCGTTAGCATCGCCGAACCAAACTTCAACGGCCCGTGAACCCATGACCACCCGCACCCGCGATCAAGTCCGCACCGAGACCACCTGGGACCTGAAGGATCTCTTCGCCACGGATGGCGAATGGGAGGCGGCTTACGCCGCGGTCGACAAGGCCCGCTTGGCATTGGTGCGCCATCAGGGGACCCTGGCGCAATCGGCACAGAACCTGTTGGCCGCATTGGAGGCCGACGAACAGTTGCAGGCGCAACTGATCCGCGTGGCCACCTTCGCACGCCTTCGCCTGGCGCAGGACGGCACCAATGGCGCCGCTCAGGCGGCGGTGGCTCGGGTGGCCGCGCTGCAGGCACGGGTGGAGGCCGATGCCAGCTTCATCGACGCCGAGGTTCTGGTCATTCCCGAAGCGACCTTGGCCAAGTTCATGCAAGAGGCGAAAGGTCTTGCCGATTTCCGTCTGCGCCTGGATGAACTGGCGGCCAAGCGCCCTCACCGCCTGAGCCCCGAGACAGAAAAGGTGCTGGCCGCGATGGGCGAAGTGCTGGACGCGCCCTACATGGTCTACGGTCGCTCCAAGTTTGGTGACGTTCGCTTTGAGCCCTTCACCGACGAGAACGGCGCGGAGATGGCCAACTCCATCAACGCCTATGAGTCGAACTACGAATCCCACGCCAGCGTGACGGTGCGGCGCCGGGCTTGGGCCTCCTTCAGCGCGGGCCTGAAGGCCTACAACAACACCTACGCCGCCACCTTTGCCACCGAAACCAACAAGAACGTGGCCATGGCACGGTTGCGCGGCTATGGGAGCACCGAGGACTTCCTGCTGCACGACCACAAGGTTCCCCGCGCGCTGTACGACAACATCCTCAACATCATTCAGGCTGAACTGGCCCCGCACATGCAGCGCTATGCGCGACTGCGCAAGCGTGTGTTGGGGCTGGACAAGCTGCTGTACTGCGACATCAAGGCGCCCCTGGATGCGGCCTTCAACCCGCCGATGCCCTATGAGGAGTCGTGCGAATTGATCCTCTCGTCAATGGCCGTGATGGGCAAGGACTATGTGGACTTCGCCCGTCGCGCCATGACGCAGCGCTGGGTGGACCGTGCCGACAACCTGGGCAAAAACTCCGGGGCCTTCTGCGCTTCGCCCTATGGCGTGCACCCCTACATCCTGATCACGTGGTCGGACACGATGCGCAATGTGTTCACCCTGGCTCACGAGTTGGGCCACGCGGGGCACTTCGGCTTGGCCATGCAGCATCAGCGTCTGACGAACACCCGGCCGGCGATGCCCTTCATTGAAGCGCCGTCGATCATGAAC
>JAIYCN010000379.1 GCA_027487995.1 Rubrivivax sp.
ACGAACGCCAGCGCCCAGCCCGGCGTCTCCCGCCGCAGCGTGCGCACGTAACCGCCCAACGCGACGTCGAGCGGCGCGCCGTGATGGGCCAGGACGAGCCGGGGGCGAGCCGCGCCCCGCGCGAGCGCCGCGCGCACCAAGGCGGGCGTCTCCCGCCACAGCTCGCCGTGCGCCGGATCCGCGCGCAGCACCACGACGTCCGGCGCGTGCACGGCCAGCAAGGTCGCCCAGTCCGGCTCTGAACCGGCCACCACCCGCACGGTCCAGCCCGGCACCTCCTCCGCGGGCGGGCCACCGCGCAGCAGCGCCTTGCCCCCGGGTCCCGGCGGCAACGGCGGCGCCGGCTGCCACGCGGGACGCAGGACGAGGGTCTCCGCGGCCGCGTCCGGGGCGACCGGCCGCAGGCACACGCCGCGGAGCGAAGCCACCCAGGCGCCCGCGGGGTCCCGCAGGTGGATATCGTAACGCGTGATGCCGTCACCGGCACCCGCCCGCCGGCGCACCTCGGCGACGGCCCGGGACGGAACGGGGCCATCGGCGGCGGCGTAGGCGTCGAGGGCGAAGGGAACTTCGAGGCCGCCGTGGCCGGCACCGAGCACCGCGAGGGCCTGCAGCGCGCCATCGACATAAGCCGGCAACGCGGACGCGCCCACCGGCCAGCCGGCGGGGAGCGTGAGTTCCGCGAGCGCGGCGTCCGGACCGCGCCGGATCCGCGTCAGCACCTGGAAGGCGGGCCCGTAGTCGATCCCGCGGGCGGCGAAGGCGGCATAGAGGCCCGCGCAGGGGACCTCCTCGGGACAACGGGCCGCGAAGTCCGGCTCCACGGCGGGTGGCGGCGGGGTCGCGGCGACGCCCTGGGCCTGCACCAACACGAGGTCCCCGGCGGGGGCGAGCAGTTCGAGCGCCCAGCCCGCAGCCGCGGAACGCCAGCGGCAGCGAACCGTGACTTCAGCCTCACCCGCCACGGGTCGGGCCCAGGTGATGCGCCGCAGCTCGCCGGCCGGCGCCGGAACCCCGCCCGGCGGGCGCCGCAGGAGTTCGAGGGCGACCGCGCCGGGCAACACGGGCCGTCCCTGCACCCGGTGGTCGTGGAGCCGCGCATCCGCGATCGTGAACGTCGTTTCTCCCGCCGCCGGGACCGGCGCTCCCGCGGGATCCGAGGCAGGCGCCGCGGGTACCGCGGGCGGAAGCGGGAGCCAGCAGCGTTTGCGGGCGAAGGGATATCCGGGAAGGCCGGTGCGGCGCGGCGGCGCGGCGTGCAACGCGGCCCAAACGATCTCCTCACCGCCGGCCCAGCGCGCCGCGGCGGCGTGCGGGTCGCGGACCTCCAAGCCCGCCACCTCCGCGCCCTCGGCGGCGAGGCGTTCGCGGCGGACGCGACCCCGGACCAGCGCGACCCCGGCGGGCTCCTCGTCCGCGGCGAGCGCGCGAAGCGTGGCCAGCAACCCGGCGTGATCCGTCGCCACCCACGCGACCCGCTCTTCGCGCGCCTCGCGGCCGACCTGCAACGTCCACGCCACCTCCGCGAGCGACGGCGGCGGCTCCGCCGCGGCCAGGAAGTCCGCCAGGCGCCCAGCCGAGGCCTGCAGGCGGTCGCGCGTGCGAGCCGAGAGCACGATGACCTGGGGCGCCGCGGCCGCGGCGGGCTGGGCCGGCGGCACCGCGGGCGGTTCCTCCACGATCACGTGGGCGTTCGCACCGCCCGCGCCGAAGGAGCTGATCCCCGCGCGACGCGGGCCGGAGCAGGCCCAGGGCTCGGCGCGGTGCGGCACCCGGAACGGAGTCGCGGCAAAGTCGATCCGCGGGTTCGGCGGCGTCGCGTGCAACGAGGGCGCGAGCTCCCGGTGCCGGAACTGGAGCAGCACCTTGGTGAGGCCGGCGATGCCCGCGGCGGACTCGAGGTGCCCGATGTTGGGCTTCACCGAACCGAGCGCGCACCACGGCGTGGCCGGCCGGCCCCCGGTGAACGCCCGCGCGAGGCCCTCAACCTCGACCGGATCGCCCAGCGCGGTGCCGGTGCCGTGCGCCTCCACGTACGAGACGGTCGCGGGATCGACGCCGCCCTCGCGCAGGGCACGACCCACCAGCTCCGCCTGCGCCGCGGGGCTCGGGACGGTGTACCCGTTGGTGCGGCCGCCGTGGTTCACCGCCGTCGCGCGGATCACGCCGTGGATCCGGTCGCCGTCCGCCCGCGCCAGGGCGAGCGGCTTCAGCAGGACCACGCCGCACCCTTCGCCGGGCACGAAGCCGTCCGCGCCGGCGCCGAACGCCCGGCAGCGGCCGTCGCGCGAAAGCATCTGCATCAGGCTCAGGTGCGAGAACTTGGCGGGGTGGAGATAGAGGTTCACTCCGCCCGCCAGCGCCTGCTGGCATTCGCCCCGCCGGATCGCCTGCACCGCGAGGTGGATCGCCGTCAGGGAGGACGAGCAGGCCGTGTCGACGGGCAGGCTGGGGCCGTTGAAGTTGAAGAGGTACGAGACGCGATTCGCGAGCGACCACGGGAGGCTCG
>JAIYCN010000140.1 GCA_027487995.1 Rubrivivax sp.
CCGACACCTGTGCGCGCAAGATCGAGATCTGCGAGCGCGCCTATCGCATCTTGGTGGACGAGGTCGATTTCCCGCCCGAGGACATCATCTTCGACCCCAACATCTTCGCCATCGCCACCGGCATCCCCGAGCACGACAACTATGCGGTGGACTTCATCGAAGCCACGCACTGGATCAAGCAGAACCTGCCTGGGGCCAAGGTCAGCGGTGGCGTGTCCAATGTGAGCTTCTCCTTCCGCGGCAATGACCCGGTACGCGAGGCCATCCACACCGTATTCCTGTACCACGCCATCAAGGCGGGCATGGACATGGGCATCGTCAATGCCGGCATGATCGGTGTGTACGACGAACTCGAGCCCACCCTGCGCGAACGCGTGGAGGACGTGGTGCTGAATCGGCGGCCCGATGCCGGCGAGCGTCTGATCGAGATTGCCGAGAGCGCCAAGGGTGCAGCCAAGGACGATTCAGCCCGCCTGGCCTGGCGCGCGGGCACAGTGAACGAGCGACTGGCACATGGCCTGATCCATGGCATCACGGATTTCATCGTCGAGGACACCGAAGAGGCCTGGCAGGCCGTGAACGCGCGCGGCGGGCGTCCGCTGCACGTGATCGAAGGCCCGTTGATGGACGGCATGAACATCGTGGGCGATCTCTTCGGCCAGGGCAAGATGTTCCTGCCCCAGGTGGTCAAGAGTGCCCGCGTGATGAAGCAGGCCGTGGCCCACCTGGTGCCCTACATCGAAGAAGAAAAGCGCCAGTTGCAGGCCGCCGGCGGGGATGTGAAGGCCAAGGGCAAGATCGTCATCGCCACCGTGAAGGGCGACGTGCATGACATCGGCAAGAACATCGTGACCGTGGTGCTCCAGTGCAACAACTTCGAGGTGGTCAACATGGGGGTGATGGTCCCCTGCCAGAAGATCCTCGACACCGCCAAGGCCGAGAACGCCGACATCATTGGTCTATCCGGCCTCATCACGCCCAGCCTGGAAGAGATGCAGCACGTGGCTGCCGAGATGCAGCGCGACCCCTATTTCCGCGAGCGCAAGACGCCGCTGCTGATCGGCGGGGCCACCACCAGCCGCGTGCACACCGCGGTGAAGATCTCCCCCCACTACGAGGGCCCCATCGTGTATGTGCCCGACGCCTCCCGCAGCGTGGGCGTGTGCTCGGACCTTCTGAGTGACGAGCGTGCCACTCGCTTCATTGACGAGTTGAAGGCCGATTACGACAAGGTGCGTGCGCTGCATGCCGGCCGCAAGACCACACCATTGGTCAGCTTGGCTGCGGCGCGTGCCAATCCCACGCCCATCGACTGGGCGAACTACCAGCCCCCACGCCCGCGTGTGGTCGGCCGCCGCGTCTTCCGCAACCACGACCTGGCCGACATTGCCGCCTGCATCGACTGGACGCCCTTCTTCCAGACCTGGGACCTGGCCGGCCGCTACCCCGACATCCTGCAGGACGAAGTGGTGGGGGACTCAGCCCGCAAGGTGTTCGAAGACGCGCAGCGCATGCTCAAGCGCATCATCGACGGCCGCTGGCTGCAGTGCCACGGCGTGATGGCGCTGCTGCCGGCGCGCTCGGTGGGGGATGACATCGAGATCTTCGCTGACGAATCGGCCGTTGAGGGCGGGCAGTCCGCGATGACCTGGCGCGGCCTGCGCCTGCAAAGCGAGCGCCCGGTGGTGGATGGGGTCAAGCGCCCCAACCGCTGCCTGTCGGATTTCGTGGCCCCGGCTTCTGCCGGAAAGCCTGACTACATCGGCCTGTTTGCAGTGAGTTGCCAGGGCGTGGAGAAGAAGGAAGCCCAGTTCCTGGCCGAGCACGACGACTATGGCGCCATCATGCTCAAGGCACTGGCCGATCGCCTGGCCGAAGCCTTTGCCGAGCGCCTGCACCAGCGCGTGCGCACCGAGTTCTGGGGCTACGCGGCCGACGAGCAACTCAGCAACGAGCAGTTGATTGCCGAGGCCTACCGGGGCATCCGCCCGGCTCCAGGCTACCCGGCCTGCCCAGACCACCGCGCCAAGCTGGACCTGTTCCGGGTGCTGGCCGCCGAGGAAATCGGCATGGGCCTGACCGAGAGCCTGGCCATGACGCCGGCCTCCAGCGTGAGTGGCTTCTACCTGGCGCACCCCGACGCCCGCTACTTCAATGTGGGCAAGATCGGCGAGGATCAACTGGAAGACTGGGCGACCCGCCAGGGCTTGGACCTGGTGCAGGCCAGGAGGGCCTTGGCGCCCCAGTTGGACTGAGCGCTGGGTTCAGGCCGCAGCCGGTGCAAGCCCCACGCCCCGGCCCTGCAGCGCCAGCAGCCCGCGCCTGAATTGCAAGGCCTCGGCCAAGTGGCCCGCCGTGACCGGCCCCGCCTCTGCAAGGTCGGCCAGGGTTCGGGCCACGCGCAGCACCCGGTGCAGGCTGCGGCCGCTGAGGCCCAGCCGTTCGGCCGCCCGCTGTGCGAATGCCTGGGCCGACGGTTCCAGCCGCGCGTGGACCAGCAGACCCGCCGCGTCCAACTCGGCGTTCAGGCAGCCTTGGCGCGCCACTTGCCGCAGGCGCGCCTGGGCCACCCGTTGCGCCACCGAGGCGCTGTCTTCACCGTCCGGCGGGCGCAGGAGGTCGGCGGGGGCGGCGGCGGTAATCTCCAACTGCAGGTCGATGCGGTCCAGCAGGGGGCCCGACAGGCGACCCTGGTAGCGCGCCACCGCATCCGGTGTGCACCGGCAGGCGGGCGTGCCGGGCTGCCGGCTGCCCAGCCAGCCGCAGGGGCAGGGATTCATGGCGGCGACCAAAAGGGCGCGGCACGGGTACCGGGCTTGGCGCGCCGCCCGCGAGATCACCACATGCCCGGTTTCCAATGGTTCGCGCAAGGCCTCCAGCGCATGACGCGGGAATTCGGGGAGCTCATCCAAAAATAGAACGCCGTGGTCCGCCAGTGAGATTTCACCCGGGCGCGGCGGGTTGCCGCCACCGATCAAGGCCGCCGGGGTGCAACTGTGGTGCGGTGCCCGCCAAGGGCGCGAGCCCCAGCCCCCGAGCCCGTGGCTCATCACGGCAACCGCCCCAGCGCGCCTGCCGGCCGGTGAGGCCGCGAGGCTGTGCAGCGCTGCGCAGCCCAGCATCTCATCCTCGTTCAAAGGGGGCAAGAGCCCAGGCAGCCGCTGAGCGAGCATCGACTTGCCGGTTCCGGGTGGCCCCACCAGCAACAGGCTGTGCTGCCCCGCTGCGGCCACCTCCAGGGCGCGTTTGCCCTCGGCTTGTCCGCGAATGTCCCGCAGGCACATCACCGCAGCCTGTTCGGCCGACGGGGCGGCGGGCAAGGCCGGCACCGCCCGTTTCAGTGGAACCCCAGTGCCCCCCGGGCTCAGGGCCTGCACCACATCCACGAGGTGCCGCGCCTGAAGCACCGTCAAGCCGCGCACCAGGGCGGCTTCCTGCGCACTGCCTTCAGGCAGCACCAGGCGGCGCAGGCCACTGCCATGCTGCGCCTGGCGCCGCATCCCCAGTGCCAAGACGAGGGCACCGTCCACTGGGCGCAGTTCACCGGCCAGGGACAGTTCGCCCGCGAATTCATGGTCCTGCAACTGCCGCTCGTCCAGCAGGCCCTGTGCGGCCAGGATACCCAGGGCAATCGGCAGATCAAACCGGCTGGAGGCCTTGGGCAGCGCTGCCGGGGCCAGGCTGACCGTGATGCGTTGGTTCATGGGGTAGCCCAGCCCGCTGTGCACCAGGGCCGAGCGCACCCGCTCCCGCGCTTCCCGCACGGCAGTGTCCGCCAGGCCCACCAGGTTCAGGCAGGGTAGGCCATTGGCCAGGTGCACTTCCACTTGCACGGGTTCGGCCGTCAGGCCTTCGATGGTGCGGCTGTGCACCACGGCCAGTCCCATCTTGCGGTCCTCTTGCAGTGTTGGCGTTGGGCTTGATTGTTCGGTTCGGTGCACGGGAACGCATCGCCCAGAAGGGGCACCCGGAGAGGGCGCCCGAAGGATGGAACCTCACTGTCGACCCACGGTGGGCTGAATTGGTGCATCCAAACGGTGCAGGCACGAAAGCCGACCAAAAATGCACCAAAGCGGTGCAATTAAGCATCCCCAACAGGGTTTTTCGGTGGCATGGAAGTTGCCCTTAGTGCCCTGTAGTTCTCTTCTTACCTGTTCAGGAGTCCATCATGAAAAAGATCGCTATCTTCTCCGGCCTGTCGGCCATTGCTTCGGCCGTCCTGTTGGCTGGTGGCGCTGCGTTGCCGTCCGTGGCACAAGCCCAGGACGCCAGCCCGCTGACCTTCAACGCCGGCGTGTTCTCCGAATACCGCTATCGCGGCATCTCCCAGTCGCGCTCGAAGCCCGCCGTGCAGGCCGGCGCCGACTACGCGCTGCCCGAGGGCTTCTACATCGGCACCTGGGCCTCGTCCATCAAGTGGATCAAGGACGCCAAGGGTGGAGCAGACGTCGAGATCGACGTCTACGGCGGCAAGAAGGGCGAGCTCGCCAAGGACCTCGCCTACGACGTGGGCGTGCTCACCTATTACTACCCCGACAACGGTCTGAAGCCCAGCGCCAACACGACTGAGGTCTACGGCGCGCTGACCTACGGCCCCGTCACTGCCAAGTACTCACATTCCACGACCAACCTGTTCGGCTTTGCGGACAGCAAGGGCAGTGGCTACTTTGACCTCACCGCATCCTTCGACCTGGGTGATGGCCTCATGCTGGCACCCCACGTGGGCTACCAGAAGGTGTCCGGCAAGGGCAACGACATCTACTCCTACACCGACTACAGCCTGACGTTGAGCAAGGACTTCAAGGGTCTGGTGCCCAGCATCGCCCTGGTCGGTACGGATGCCCCCAAGAACTCGTACGTGGCGCCCAACGGCAAGAACCTCGGCCGCAGCGCCGTGGTCGTGGGCCTCAAGTACAACTTCTAAGCCTTTCATCACGACAGGAGTTCAGCCATGAAGATGGTGACCGCCATCGTCAAGCCTTTCAAGCTTGACGAAGTCCGGGAGGCGCTCAGTGCCCTCGGTGTTCAAGGATTGACCGTGACCGAGGTCAAGGGATTCGGCCGGCAGAAGGGCCACACGGAGCTGTACCGCGGCGCCGAGTACGTGGTGGACTTCCTGCCCAAGGTCAAGGTGGAGGCTGCCGTGGACGACGCCATCGTCGACCGCGTGATCGAGGCCATTGAAAGCGCTGCCCGCACCGGCAAGATCGGTGACGGCAAGATCTTCGTTTCGCCGCTGGAGCAGGTGCTGCGCATCCGCACGGGCGAGACCGGAAAGGATGCACTGTGATGAAGAAGCTCTTTGCCACTTTCGCCCTGGCGCTGGCCGCCGTGGGCTTGATGGGCGCGCCCGACATGAGTTGGGCGCAGGCCGCTGCACCCGCGGCGGCGGCTGCCGCTTCGGCTGCCCCTGATGTTGCTGCCGCTGCAGCGCCTGCTGCGGCTGCAGCCTCCGACGCGGCTGCTGCTGCGCCGGTGCCCGTGCCCAACAAGGGCGATACCGCCTTCATGACGGTGTCCACCGCCCTGGTGATCCTCATGACCATCCCCGGCCTGGCCCTGTTCTACGGCGGCCTGGTGCGCAGCAAGAACATGCTGTCGGTGTTGATGCAGGTCTTCGTGATCTTCTCGTTGATCTCCGTGTTGTGGGTGATCTACGGCTACTCCGCGGCCTTCACCGCAGGCAATCCGTTCATCGGCACGTTGGACAAGCTGTTCCTCAAGGGCGTGACACCCGAGAGCGTCGCAGCCACCTTCAGCAAGGGCGTCTACCTGCCGGAGCTCACCTTCGTGGCCTTCCAAGGCACCTTCGCGGCCATCACCACGGCCCTGATCGTCGGCGCCTTCGCCGAGCGCATCAAGTTCTCTGCGGTGATCCTGTTCTCCATCCTGTGGTTCACCTTCAGCTACCTGCCCATTGCACACATGGTTTGGTACTGGGACGGCCCCGACGCCATCACCTCTGAAGAAACGCTGGCCACCGTCTCCGCCAACGCCGGCTTCCTGTGGGCCAAGGGCGCGCTGGACTTCGCAGGCGGCACCGTGGTGCACATCAACGCGGCCGTGGCCGGCTTGGTGGGCGCGTACATGGTCGGCAAGCGCGTGGGCTACGGCCGTGAAGCCATGGCTCCGCACAGCCTGACGCTGACGATGGTGGGTGCCTCCATGCTGTGGGTGGGCTGGTTCGGCTTCAACGCCGGCTCCAACCTGGAAGCCAACGGCGTGGCCGCACTGGCCTTCATCAACACCATCGTGGCCACGGCCGCTGCAACGTTGGCCTGGTGTGCTGGTGAAGCGATGCTCAAGGGCAAGGCCTCGATGCTGGGTGCAGCGTCTGGCGCGGTGTCGGGCCTGGTGGCCATCACCCCGGCCTGCGGCTTCGTGGGTGTGGGCGGCGCGCTGGTCATCGGTCTGCTGTCGGGCTTCGTGTGCCTGTGGGGCGTGAACGGCCTGAAGAAGATGCTGGGCGCGGACGACAGCCTGGACGTGTTCGGCGTGCATGGCGTGGGCGGCATCCTGGGTGCCATCCTCACCGGCGTGTTCGCTTCGCCCAGCCTTGGCGGCACCGGCATCTGCAACTACGTCACCAACGCCTGCGGCGAGTGGGGCGGCACGGGTGCCCAGGTCTGGGTGCAGACCCAGGGCGTGATCGCCACCGTCGTGTGGTCGGGCATCGTGGCTCTTGTGATGTTCAAGATCGTCGACATGGTCATCGGCCTGCGCGTGACGGAAGAAGAAGAGCGCGAAGGTCTGGACATCTCCTCGCACGGCGAGACGGCGTACAACCGCTGATCCTGTGCACCGCCCTCGCCGCCAGCGGCGGGGGCATTCGTAACGATTGTTCTCCTCGGTAAGCGAGTTGGGGCCTTCCGGCAACGGAAGGCCCTTTTTTTGGGCGAAGGGTCGCCCTGATGCGCGTGGGAGTCAGCGCCGAATTGAGCGGGGATTAAAGGGACACGCGGCGAACCTGCCGCGGTCGTTCCGTTCCGTACCGGCTCAGGGTGGGTGTGGAGGCGGCTGCCACGCCAGAAGCCTTGTTCAGCGCCCCGTCCAAGTAGCGCGGTGCCGTCAGAAGCATGGCGCGATACGCCGATGACGTCAGTGCCGGCGGTTGGCTCCAGACGCAATCCACCATGCTCAGCACTTCATCGTGGGCCCGGATCATGGCGGGCGTGGGCGAGAGCGGCACAAGCTTCCACCCCGGGGGCTCGAGGCCCTCGCGCAGGGCGGCCTGCAGGGCCTGCAGGGCTTGCCGGCGCTGTTCGATGGAAGGCGACCACGCGGGCACTTGCGTGTACTCGATCGACTCTTCCAAAGCCTTGACGGCCTTCAAGGCCGCAGCCAACAGGTTTTGCATCCGGCACCCCATGCACAGAGCCGCCCGATTGCGGCTCCTGCCAGATGGTCGGCGCCAGATGCCAAAGGTTGAGCGGCGAATGCCGCTGCCAACCGCTTCAGTCCGCCGAGATCTTGCGCGTGCGGATGATGTTGCCCCAGTAGTCCGTCTCGCGGGTGACCAAGGCAGCCAGGCCAGCCGGGTCGCTGTAGCGGATTTCCACGCCGAACTTCTCGGCCGCTGCCTTGGCTTCGGGGGTGGTCAGGGCCTTCTTCGTGGCGTCGGCCAGCTGCGCCAGCACAGGTGCGGGCGTACCGGCCGGGGCGAACAGGCCCACCCAGGCCTCAAGTTCGAAGCCCGGCATCCCGGCTTCGGCCACGGTGGGTACGTTGGGCAGGCCCGGGTGGCGCGCCTTTCCAGTGACGGCGTAAGCCTTGAGCTTGCCCGCCTGCACGTGCTGCATCACCGAAGGCGGTGTGGTGATGAACACCTGCACCTGCCCGCTGAGCACGTCGGCAATGGCCGCACCCGAGCCCTTGTAGGGAACGTGAACCATGTCGGTGCCGGTGGTCTGCTCGAACATGGCCGTGCCCACGTGGGCCAGCGACCCATTGCCCTGCGAGGCGTAGTTCAGCTTGCCCGGGTTGGCCTTGAGGTAGGCGATGAAGTCCTTGAGTGTGTTGGCCGGCACCGAGGGGTGGGCCGAGATCACGTTGGTGGCGGCCGTCAACTGCGCCACCGGGGCGAAATCCTTCTGCGCCCAGGGCAGCTTGGCGAACATGGCCGGGTTGCCCACGTGGTTGGCCGAATAGGAGATCAACAGGGTATGGCCGTCTTTGGGCGCATTGGCCACCGCCTGCATGCCGATGTTGCCGCTGGCGCCGGGCTTGTTGTCGATCACCACGCTGCCGCCCAGGGCCTTGGCGAGTTGATCACCCAGCAGGCGGGCTGAAGCGTCCACCACGCCACCGGGGCTGTAGGGCACCACCAGCGTGATGGGTTTGCTGGGATAGGCCTGTGCCAAGACGGTGGACACCGGCAGGACAGAGGCACAAGCGGCCGCGGCAGCGGCGACCAGGGTGCGGCGGGTGGGCATGAGATTCCTCCAACAAATGGGGTGATGACAGCAGGCCGAAGTATGGCGCCGAAGACAATTTCCTGTGGGCAACTGGTTCAAGTTGCGCATTCGTCAAGGCAGGCTCACGCTTGCAAAATGCCTTTGGCCCCCCACCTTCCTAGAATCGGGGGTTATCTCCCGGGTTCCCGTGCGTTCGTTCGCCGTGGCGCCCCAGCCCCGCGCCCAAGGAAATCCATGGTCCCCCACCTCATCACCGCCCTTACCGGCCCCATCAACGAACTCGAGCAGCGCATCCTGGAATCGATGCCCGCCATCGAGCGCTGGTTCCGGCTGGAGTGGATGGAGCACACCCCGCCCTTCTACACCTCGGTGGACGTGCGCAATGCCGGCTTCAAGCTGGCGCCCGTGGACACCAACCTGTTCCCGGGCGGCTGGAACAACCTCACCGAGGACATGCTGCCCCTGGCGGTGCAGGCGGCGATGGCGGCCATCGAGAAGATCTGCCCTGAGGCCAAGAACCTCTTGGTGATTCCCGAGAACCACACCCGCAACACCTTCTATC
>JAIYCN010000233.1 GCA_027487995.1 Rubrivivax sp.
CAGGGTGGCGTCGGACACCACGTAGTCACCGCGGATCAGCAGGGCCAGGTCTTCACCGACGAAGGGCACGGCCGCGAACAGGTTCACGATCACCTGCGCGCCCCAGTAGGACATCTGGCCCCAGGGCAGCAGGTAGCCCATGAAGGCTTCGGCCATCAGGCACAGGAAGATGGCGCAGCCGAACACCCACACCAGCTCACGCGGCTTGCGGTAGGAACCGTAGATGAGGCCGCGGAACATGTGCAGGTAGACCACGACGAAGAAGGCCGAGGCGCCGGTGGAGTGCATGTAGCGCACCAGCCAACCCCAGGGCACGTCGCGCATGATGTATTCCACCGAGGCGAAGGCCAGGTTGGCGTCCGGCTTGTAGTGCATCACCAGGAAGATGCCGGTGACGATCTGGATCACCAGCACCAACAGGGCAAGCGAACCGAAGAAGTACCACATGTTGAAGTTCTTCGGCGCGTAGTACTCGGAGAGGTGCTCCTTGTACATCTTGGACGCGGGGAAGCGGTTGTCCACCCAGGTCATCAGCTTCTCGCCGATGGGGGCGTTGGGGGCGGCGGTCTTGAACTCGGCCATGGGTTACTCCGGGAACTGCGGCTTCGCCAATATGGGCTGTTGAATTTTGCGCTTGGAAAGAAGGCGAGCGTGACGCGGGGTCAGGCCTTCTTGTCCTCACCGATCAGGATGCGGGTCTCGCTGAGGTACATGTGCGGCGGCACCTCGAGATTGTCCGGCGCGGGCTTGTTCTTGAACACGCGGCCGGCCATGTCGAAGGTGGAGCCATGGCACGGGCACAGGAAGCCGCCGTTCCAGTCGTCGGGCAGCGAGGCCTGCGCTCCAGTGGCGAACTTGTCCGAGGGCGAGCAGCCCAGGTGAGAGCAGATGCCCACGCCCACGAAGAACTCGGGTTTGATGGAGCGGTGCTGGTTCTTGGCGTAGTCCGGCGTCGGATAGGCCTTGCGGTCGCTGTTGGGGTCGGCCACCTGAGGCTCGGTCTTCTTGAGCGACTCCAGTTGCTCGGGCGTGCGGCGGATGATCCACACGGGCTTGCCGCGCCATTCAACGGTGACCTTTTCACCGGGGCGCAGGGCGCTGACGTCCACTTCCACAGCCGCACCGGCGGCCTTGGCGCGCTCGGAAGGCGCGAAGGTGCTCACAAACGGCACGGCCACCGCCACGCCACCCACGGCACCGGCGCAACCCGAGGCGATGAGCCAGGTGCGCTTGCTGCTGTCGACGGAAGATTCGCTCATGGAGGATCCTTGAAAACTGCGGCCCGGCTGCACAAGACCGCCACCATCCGTGGCCGGCCCGTCCGGGGTCCTTAGGGTCAACCCGGCATTCTAGCCGAGCGCAAGAGCAGTTCTCAATGAAAACCGACCGAAATCCCAGGCTGCAGGGTCAATCGCCGCGCCGTGGCCAAGGCAGCGCGAAAGCTGCGGTCGTCAGCCAGCCCTTTGCCGGCAATGTCGAAGGCGGTTCCGTGGTCGGGGCTGGTGCGCACGAAGGGCAGGCCCAGGGTGATGTTCACGCCCTGGTCCAGCCCCAGATACTTCACGGGAATCAGGCCGTGGTCGTGCGTCATGGCGACCACGGCATCGAAGGCGCCCGTGCGTTGCGGCGTGTGGCGGGCGCGCATGAACACCGTGTCCGGCGCATGGGGACCGCTGGCCTCGATGCCTTGCGCGCGGGCCGCCTCGATGGCCGGCGCGATGAAGTCGATCTCCTCACGACCGAACAGCCCGCCTTCCCCGGCATGGGGATTCAAGCCAGCCACGGCAATCCGGGGCTGGGTCAGGCCCCAGGCCTGCAAGGCCTGGTGCGTAATGGCGATGGTCTGCAATACCCGTTCGAAGTTCAATGCCTCAATGGCCGTGCGCAGGGACTGGTGGATGGTGACCAACACCACGCGCAATTCGTCGTTGGCCAGCATCATGCGCACAGGCGGAGGCTCTTCTGGGTTGGCCCAGGCCTGCAGCATCTCGGTGTGACCGGGATAGGTCAGCCCAGCCGCAGCCAGGGCTTCCTTGTGGATGGGGGCGGTCACGATGGCACGGCCCTGCCCGCTGCGCGCGAGTTCCACCGCGGCCTGCAGGCATCGGGCAGCCTCCGCACCGCAGCGCGCATCCACGCGGCCCCACGGCAAGGCGGCCCAGTCGACGCCCGATGCGGGATTCGAACCCACGAACCGCGGCCCCGGCGGCACGTCCGCCGCGGCCACGCCACAGGCTCTGAGCCCGCGCTGAAACACCGCCGGGTCCCCCACCACCACCGCATCCTGCAGATCGCCAACCAAGTGGGCCCGAGCCACCAGCTCAGGGCCGATGCCCGACGGGTCGCCCATGGTCACCAGAAGGGGGGCAAGCGCGGCGGAATTCATGCCGGGTTGTCCACTTCAATGAACTCGTGGTGCAGGCCGAAGCGGTCTGCCACGGCCTGTGCCACGGCGGGCGCGCCATAGCGCTCGGTGGCGTGATGCCCGCAGGCCAGAAAGGCCACGCCGGTCTCGCGGGCCAGGTGGGCCTGCGGCTCGGAGATTTCGCCGGTGATGAAGGCATCGGCTCCCGCGGCCACGGCCGCTTCGAAGTAGCCCTGCGCGCCACCTGTGCACCAGGCCACGCGTCGCAACGGCCGGCCATCACCGGGCACGACCACCGGGGCTCGCGCCAGCGATTGCGACAAACGCAGGGACAACGCATCAAGCGCCAGATCACCGGCGTCGCCAATGAAGCCCAATTGCTGCTCGCCAAAGCGCGAATCGGCCTGAAAGCCCAGACGCTGCCCCAATTGCGCGTTGTTGCCATGGGTGGGGTGCGCATCCAGAGGCAGGTGGTAGGCGATGAGGTTGATGCCGTGCACCATCAGCAGCCGCACCCGTTCGCCCAACCATCCGGTCAGTCGCCCGTCCTGGCCTCGCCAGAACAAACCATGGTGCACGAACACCGCATCGGCCTTGGCGGCAATGGCCGCTTCGATCAAGGCACGGCTGGCGGTGACGCCGGAGACCAATCGGGCCACTTGAGCGCGGCCCTGAACCTGCAGGCCGTTCGGCCCATAATCCTTGAACGCAGGCGCGTTCAGCCACTCATCGAGATGGGCCACGAGCGCGTCCCGGTCTACGGTGCCCTGGGTGCTCATGCCCGTACTCCCGGAACTTGGCCGGTCTGAGTCTTCCATCGTTCCATCTGGTATTCCATGCGCCGCATCTGGCTGATTTTCTCGCAGGCCGTCACGGTGGCCGTGGCCGTGCTGTTCGTGGTGGCCACGCTCAAGCCCGAATGGCTGGCCCGGCCGCCAGGCCTCATCATGCCCGAGGTGGTGCCCATCGTGACAGCACCGCCCGAAGCGGCATCGGCTGCGCGGCGCGGCTACAGTGAAGCAGCGCGCCGCGCTTCACCAGCGGTGGTCAGCATCGTGGCCAGCAAGGCCCCACCCCGCAACCCGCACGCCGGCGACCCCTGGTTCCGCTTCTTCTTCGGTGATGCCGATGAAGAAGCCCAACGCCAGCGCGGCCTGGGCTCGGGCGTGATCGTTTCGCCCGCGGGCTATCTGCTGACCAACAACCATGTGATCGACGGCGCGGACGACATTGAGGTGCAGCTCAGCGACGGACGCTCCGCACAGGCCACCGTGGTGGGCACCGACCCCGACACGGACCTGGCGCTGCTCAAGATCAACCTGGACCGCCTGCCGGCCATCACGCTGGCACCGGCCTCGTCGCTGCAAGTGGGCGACTCGGTGCTGGCCATTGGCAACCCGTTCGGCGTGGGGCAAACGGTCACCTCGGGCATCGTCAGCGCCCTGGGACGCAGCCAGTTGGGCCTTTCCACCTTCGAGAACTTCATCCAGACCGATGCGGCCATCAACCCTGGCAATTCCGGCGGGGCCTTGGTGGACGCCAACGGGCTGCTGGTGGGCATCAACACCGCCATCTTCTCGCGCAGCGGTGGCAGCCTGGGGATCGGGTTCGCCATCCCCGTGGACGTGGCCCGCCAAGTGATGGAAGGCCTCATCAGCAACGGCCAGGTCACGCGCGGGTGGATCGGCGTGGAGCCTCGGGACCTCAACCCTGAAATCGCAGAGATGCTGCGCCTGCCGGTGAACAGTGGCGTGCTCATCACCGGGGTGCTGCGCAACGGGCCGGCGGCCAAGGCCGGTGTTCAACCGGGTGACGTGGTGCTGAAGGTGGGCTCCACCGCCGTGGCCAACACGGCTCAACTGCTCAACACGGTCAGCGGCCTGGCGCCCGATACCCGCGTGGCGCTGACGCTGCAGCGCGGCGCCAAGGTGGTGGAATTGAATCTGCAGGTGGCGCAGCGGCCTGCGGTTCGGCGCGAGCCGGCTGAGTAAACGCGTATCGGTGGGGCCGGGGTAGGCATCTGCTCCCGGCCTCGATTGCCGATCCGCTCAATCCCCTTCGGGTTCTGCCGGCTTGTTGCGTGCCATCAGGCTGGCCGCAAAGATGCCCACTTCGTACAGGATGCACATCGGGATGGCCAGAGCCAACTGGGAGATGACATCCGGGGGGGTCACCACCGCCGCGATGATGAAGGCCAACACGATGAAGTAGCCGCGGAAGTCGCGCAGCTTCTGGATGGGCACGATGCCCAGATGCGCCAGCACCACCACCACGATCGGCACTTCAAACGCAAGCCCGAACACCATGAACAGGGTGAGCACAAAGCCGAAGTACTGCTCGATGTCTGGCGCAGCGGTGATGCTCTGCGGCGCCCAACTCTGGATGAACTGCGACATCGAGGGGATCACCAGCAAATAGCAAAAGGCCACGCCCACGAAGAACAACAGGGTGCTGGACACCACCAGGGGCAGCACGAGGCGCTTCTCATGGCTGTACAAGCCCGGCGCAACGAAGGCCCAGCCCTGGTAAAGCACGTAGGGCAGCGCCACCATGAAGGCCCCGAGCAAGGTGATCTTCAGCGGCACCAGCAGCGGTGAGATGACGTTGGTGGCAATGAGGGTGGCCCCGGCCGGCAGGTACTGCACCAGCGGCGCGGCCAGGATGTCATACAGGCCGGACGGTGAAGGCCAGATGCACAGCCCCACGAAGGCCACCGTCACCGCCAGCAAGGCCCGTATGAGGCGGTCGCGCAGTTCGACGAGGTGGGAGACGAAGGGTTGCTCGGTGCCCTCGAGTTCGTCTTTGGGCGCTTGGGAGTCGCTCATGCGTAGGGGCCGGACAAAGGTATGGAGTTCAATTCGCCACGCAGACCAAGGACTGGGGCGCGGGTGAGGCCCTCATCGGGCATCGGCCTTGGGGCGAAAACGCGCCACACGCGCTGCGCCCGACTGGGCCCGCGTGCGCACACCTGAGCGTTGCTTGTACCAGTTCGGGACGGCCGTGCGCTTCAGCCGCCACTTCTTGTTGGGGCGGCTGTAAGTGGGGGGTGGCGGCTGCAGGGTCTGGTGCGCCCAACTGTCGCCGGTGCTGCCATCAGCGGATGTACCGCCGGCATCAGAGCCCAACCCTTCCCAGGTGCTGTTCAACGACGACTGCGCCGAGTTCACTTCCTGCTGAACCGATTGCTCCACATCCCGCGCCGCGTTCTCGAACTGCGACTTCATCTTCTTGAGTTCTTCAAGTTCGATGGAGCGGTTCACCTCAGCCTTCACGTCGGCCACGTAACGCTGCGCCTTGCCCACGAGGTGCCCGACCGTGCGGGCCAACTTGGGCAACTTCTCGGGGCCGATGACGATGAGCGCCACTGCCCCGATCAGGGCGAGTTTGTCGAAACCGAAATCAATCATGGCAGGGCGCGGGGCGCCGGCGGGTTCGTCGGGCTGAAGCGCATGCAGCAGCCACGGGTGCGGGGCACGAGATCAGGACTTGGTCTTGGCGTCCACATCCACCGTCTGCGCGTCGGTCTTGTGGGCCGTGGTGACCTGCTGAGCGGGCGCGGCAGGCTGGGCCTCGGGGCTGCCGTCCTGTGCGCCCTTGACGCCATCCTTGAAGCCCTTCACGGCTCCTCCCAGGTCGGAGCCCAGGTTCTTGAGCTTCTTCGTGCCGAAAATCAGAATGACCACCAGCAGCACGATGAGCCAGTGCCAAATGCTGAACGATCCCATTGCAAATCTCCTTGAGGACTGATGCGATTCTAGGGTGGCAGGGGCTCAGCCCTTGCTCCAGGGTCTTGGACCGCCCATCACATGGATGTGCAGGTGCAAAACTTCCTGTCGGCCGTCAGGACCAGTGTTGATGATGTGCCGATAGCCGTTGGTGACGCCGAGTTCGCGCATGAGGCGCGGCGACTGGGCCATCATGTGTCCGATGAGGCCTGAGTGTTGCGGCTCGATGTCGACCATCGACACAATGTGCAACTTCGGTATCAAAAGGATATGCACCGGGGCCCAGGGGTTGATGTCGTGGAAGGCGAGCATGTGCTCGTCCTCGTGCACCTTGCGTGCCGGAATCTGGCCGGCCACGATTCGGCAGAAGATGCAATTCGGGTCGGCGCTCATCTCAATCCTCCTGGGGGTCCTGGTGGCGGGGCCGCTCGGCCTGCTCGCGCTCGCGGGCCTTGCGAGCCGCGAATTCTTCCAGACCCGAAAGGCCCTCGCGCCGGCTCAGTTCGGCCAGCACATCCGCCGGACGAAGGCCAAAGCGCGCCAGTGCCAGCATGCTGTGGAACCAAAGGTCGGCCACTTCGTAGACGATCTTCTGCGGGTCGCCGTCCTTGGCCGCCATCACGGTCTCGGTGGCTTCCTCGCCCACCTTCTTGAGGATGGCGTCCGTTCCCTTGTGGAAGAGGCGGGCCACATAGCTCTTGTCGGGGTCGCCCTGGCGGCGCTGCTCGATCACGTCGGCCAGGCGCTCGAGCACATCCTGGGAGGCGGCGGTACCGGCGTGTTTCGATGGGTCGTGGTTCATGGTGCGGGTCAGCGGCGGAGCCAAGGATAGGGCCAGGATCGCCCCGATGGGCGTGGTGTCACTTGGCGCAGTGGGGTCTAGCGGTAGATGGACTCGGGATCCTTGAGCACCGGATCCAATGGCTGCCAACGCCCCTCACGCAGCACGCTGTAGAAGCAACTGTGGCGTCCCGTGTGGCAGGCAATTCCAGGATCATGCCCAAGTTGTGTGACTTTCAGAAGAACAACGTCACCGTCACAGTCCAGTCGCAATTCATGCACCTGCTGCACATGGCCACTCTCTTCGCCCTTGTGCCAGAGGCGGCCGCGTGACCGGCTCCAGTACACGGCCTGCCCCTTCTGCGCAGTGAGCTCCAGCGCCTCCCGGTTCATCCAGGCCACCATCAGCACGTCGCCGGTGCTCGCTTCCTGGGCAATGGCGGGCACCAGACCGTCGCGGTCCCACTTGATGTCGTCCAGCCAATTCATTGGGCGAGTGTAGCCACGCGCACCAGGGCGCCTCTCAACCCACCGCCTGCGCCGAGTTCTCCAGGGTCAGCGGCCCGTCGTGGCCCCACTCCTGGGCGAACCAGCGCAGCACGGGCATCGTGCCCGGCAGCACCGGCCCGACGCCCACCGGCAAGCCGCACCACGCCATCTGCTGACCCTCGCGCATCTCGAAGGTGCCCTGCCAGTCGTAGACCTTGCAGAAATGCAGGCGCACACGGGCATGGGGATAGTCGAACACTTCCTGCTGCCACACATGCACCGCCCCGATGGAGATGCCGAGTTCCTCGTGAAGCTCGCGGGCCAGCGCCTGCTCCACGGTTTCTCCGGGCTCGAACTTGCCGCCCGGGTACTCCCAATAGCCGGCGTAGACCTTGCCTGGAGGACGGCTGGTCAGCAGGAAACGGCATTCACGGCCGTTCTCGTCACGTTGCACCAGGATGCCCACGGCCACATCGGTGGCCACGGCGTCAGCCGCGCGGGCAGCGCCGTCCACTGAATTCACGGGGACTGAAGGTGTGCTCACACGCGGTCCAGGCCGTCGGGAGCAGGTGCGTCCGTGGAAGGTGAAGGCGTGTCCCGCATCGAAGACCCCTTCGCGTGATCCTGCCCCGCCCAGTCCCGGGCGAACTGCCAGGCCACACGGCCTGAACGCGAACCGCGCTCCAGGGCCCACACCAAGGAAGGCTGGCGCGCGGCGGCAATGGCCGCCTCATCGCAACCGAAATGCTGCAGCCACTGGGCGACGATGGTGAGGTACTCCTCCTGGCTGAAGGGATAGAAACTCAGCCACAGACCAAAGCGTTCGGACAGGGAAATCTTCTCCTCGATCACCTCACCGGGATGGATTTCGCCATCGTCGGTGTGCTTGACCGTGAGGTTGTCCTTCTTGTACTCGGGCAACAAGTGGCGGCGGTTGCTGGTGGCGTACACCAACAGGTTCTCGGCCGCCGCAGCCACGCTGCCGTCGAGCACGGACTTCAGCGCCTTGTAACCCGACTCACCCTCATCAAACGAGAGGTCGTCGCAGAAGATGATGAAGCGCTCGGGCCTTCCGGCCAGCAGGTCGGCGATGTCGGGCAGGTCCGTGAGGTCGGCCTTGTCCACCTCGATGAGGCGCAAGCCCTGTGCGGCATAGGCCTGCAGGCAGGCACGGATGAGCGAGCTCTTGCCCGTGCCGCGGGCGCCGGTCAGCAGCACATTGTTGGCCGGGCGCCCCTGCACGAACTGCTCGGTGTTGCGCACCAGGCGCTCCTTCTGGCCGTCCACTTCCTGCAGATCATCCAGTCCGATGGCCGCCACTTGGCGCACGGGCTGCAGCCAGCCGCTGCCGCCCTTGCGGCGCCAACGAAAGGCAATGGACGCGTTCCAGTCGGTCGCGGTGGCGCCGGCGGGCAACACATGCTCCAGCCGGTCGATGAGGTCGTGGGCGCGCTGCAGCAGGCGCTGCAGGTCAAGGGATTCAGCCATCCGGGCAGTGTAATCAGACGGGTGCTGGAGCGGCGGTCAGGCGGGACAGGGCCTGCTCGTAAAGGGCAACGTAGCCCTGGGCCGCACGGTCCCAGTCGAAGCGCTGGGCCATGGCGCGCTGCTGCACTTGGGCCCACTGCGCGGGCCGGCGCCACAAGAGATGCGCACGGCGAAGCGCGGCCTGCAGGTCTGCCGGCTCGAACCGATGAAACGCAAAGCCGGTTGCCTCATCTTCCTCCAACGCTTCCAGCGTGGCGTCCTGAACCGTGTCGGCCAGCCCACCCACGTCGTGCACCAAGGGCAAGGCGCCATAGGCCATGGCATACAACTGCGTGAGGCCGCAGGGCTCGAAGCGCGAGGGCACCAACACCACGTCGGCCGCCGCAAACAGTTGATGAGCCAACGCTTCATCATGCGCACGCAGCAGCACCAGCGCGCCGGGGTAGCGCTGTGCCGCAGCAGCAAACCCCGCTTCCAGCTGCGCGTCGCCCTGCCCCAGCACCACCATTTGCGCGCCATGCTCCAGGGCTTGCGGCAGCACCTGCAGCAGCAGGTCCAGGCCCTTCTGGCTGGTCAGTCGGCTCACCACGGCCATCAGCATGGCGTCGGGCCGCACCACCAAGCCGTGAGCCTGCTGCAGCGCGGCCTTGCACAGCGCCTTGCCTTCAAGCTGCCGGGCATCGAAACGGTGCGGGATCAGGGGGTCGGTGGCCGGGTGCCACACGCGGTAGTCCACACCATTGAGGATGCCGGCCACGCCACCCGGGTGTGCGCGCAGCACGCCATCGAGGCCGCAGCCCATCGCCGGGTCCAGGATTTCCCGCGCGTAGGTCGGGCTCACCGTGCTGATGGCCTGAGCGTGGTGAAGTCCTGCCTTCATGAAGGACACCTGGCCCCAAAATTCCACCCCGTTCACGTCCCAGGCGGCGGCCGGAAGATCCAGTTCAAGAAACGTCTGCGCCGGGAAGAGGCCCTGGTAGGCCAGGTTGTGGATGGTCATGACGCTGGCGACGGTCAGGCCCGCGTGGGACAAGGCGGCTGGGGCAAGCCCCGCATGCCAGTCGTGGGCATGCACCACATCGGGCTGCCAGGCACGGTCGGCGCCACGGGCCAGGGCCCGCGCGGCCCAAGCCAAGGGCGCGAAACGCCGATGGTTGTCAGCCCAGGCTGCGCCGCTGGGGTCGCTGTAGGGTCCGCCCGGCCGCTCGTACAGGTCCGGTGCGACCACCATGTAGGCTGGCGCATCGCCAAAAGGCTTGAGCCGCCCGGCCATCAACTGGGGCGCCTCGCCGGTCCATGGACAGGGCAGTGTGGCCACCAATCGCGCACCCGTGAAGGCGGCCTTCACCGCCGGAAACCCCGGCAACAGCAGGCGGCTGTGGACACCTGTGCGCGCCAAGGCATCAGGCAAAGCGCCCACCACGTCAGCCAGCCCACCGGTCTTGACCAGGGGCACAGCCTCTGCAGCCACCTGCAGAACCTTCAGTCCAGCACGGCCCACTCCGTCGACCACCCGCATCAGGCGCTGTCCTTGAGGGGGTCCTGACGCGCCTGCAGTTTCTCCAGCATCGAACGCGTGACCAACACCACGCCGCTGTCGGTGCGCTCGAATCGTTGCGCATCGGCCTGCGGGTCTTCGCCAATCACCATGCCATCCGGGATGCGGCAACCGCGGTCGATCACCACCTTCTTCAAGCGAGAACGGGAGCCCACGGTCACCCCTGGCAGGATCACGGCCTGGTCGATGAAGCAGAAGGAGTGGACCCGCACCTCGGAGAAGAGCACGGAGTTCGACACATGGGATCCGCTGACGATGCAGCCGCCGCTGACCATGGTGTTCACGGTCATGCCGTGCATCCCGGTGCGGTCGGGGATGAACTTGGCCGGTGGCAATTGGCGCTGCGAGGTCCAGATGGGCCAGTTGGTGTCGTAGATGTCGAGCTCGGGGGTAATGGAGGCCAGGTCGAGGTTGGCTGACCAGAAGGCGTCAATGGTCCCCACATCACGCCAGTAGTGCACATCGCCGTTCGCGATGCAGGACATGGAGAAGGGATGCGCCAGCGCGCGGCCTTCGCTGACCACCTTGGGGATCACGTTCTTGCCGAAATCATGCTCGGATTTCGGATCGGCCAGATCCTCATCCAGCAGTCGGTACAGGTAGTCGGCATCGAACACATAGATGCCCATGCTGCACAGCGAGGTGTCATGCCGACCAGGCATGGGCGGTGGATCTGCGGGTTTCTCGACAAAGGCCGTGATGGCCCGCTGTTCGTCCACGGCCATCACACCAAAGGCATGGGCCTCGCGGCGCGGCACTTCGATGCACCCTACGGTGCAGGGCCGCCCACTGGCCACGTGGTCGCGCAGCATCACCGAGTAGTCCATCTTGTAGACATGGTCGCCGGCGAGCACGACGATGTAGGACGGATTGGCGCTGCGGATGATGTCCAGGTTCTGATAGACCGCGTCGGCAGTTCCGCGGTACCAGTGCTCCTCATCCACCCGCTGCTGGGCGGGCATCAGGTCCACCATTTCATTGAGCTCAGCCCGCAGGAAGCTCCACCCGCGCTGAAGGTGTCGCAGCAAGGAATGCGACTTGTATTGCGTGACCACGCCAATGCGTCGAATGCCCGAGTTCACGCAGTTCGACAAGGCGAAGTCGACGATGCGGAACTTCCCGCCAAAGTACACGGCCGGCTTGGCGCGGCTGTCGGTGAGCTGCTTCAGGCGCGACCCTCGCCCACCCGCCAGCACCAGCGCAATGGTTCGCCGGGCCAACATGTGCGGCTGCAGCGAAAGATCGCCAGGACGGGATTCAGGGGCGCCACCAAATGAATTCATGATGAGCTCACTCCGCACTGCAAGGGGGTCGTCTAGGATCAGCTCGCCAGGGCCTGGGGCCTCAGAGCCATCACCAATCCCTCATCTTCCACGACAACGTATACCTGATCGCCACCGTGGGTCGGCTCCACGTGCAAGCCGGTGAAGGCCCCGAAGGCGGGCAGCACGCCGAATTCCGGCCCCATGCGAAAACAGGGCAGTCGCAGGCTGAGTCTGCCGCGCTCGTGCAGCCGCACACCGGGATGCACATGTCCGGCCAGTGCGTAGGCGCCGGAGATGGGCTGGGGCTCGTGGAGCAGTGCCCAGGGCCCGCGGTGCAAAGGCCCCGCGTGAACCTCGATGCCCAACTCCCGCGGCGGGTCGCCCGCATGGTGGTCATGGTTGCCGCGCACCAGGTGCACCTCCAGACCGGCATGGCGCTGCCGCCATTGGGCCAGGGCCTCCAGCGCCCGGGGTTCCTGCGAC
The DNA here is from genome assembly GCA_027487995.1 of Rubrivivax sp. Classification (GTDB taxonomy): domain Bacteria; phylum Pseudomonadota; class Gammaproteobacteria; order Burkholderiales; family Burkholderiaceae_C; genus RFTU01. The sequence continues at coordinate 12,154 of JAIYCN010000233.1, forward strand.
CAGGGGCCGTGAAGAAGGTCCCCCAGGAACACGAGCTCGGTTGCACCAGTGGCCTGGATCAGGTGGTCCAGCCGCGCCACCATGGCCGCTTCCGCCGCCTGGGGGACGGCCAACCCGTGCCGCCGGAAGGTGTGCCCCTTGCCGAAGTGCGCATCGGCCACCAGCAGCAAGCGCAGGTCGGGGTCATAAGCTGCACGCTGCGGCCAGAGTTCAAGGCGTTGGCCGGCCGGGCCAGCGTACACGGCCGTGCCCCAACTGCGATGCACCGCCGGGCCCATGCGGGGCCTAGGCCGTCATCAGGGCCAGGGTGGCCTCGGCGTGTTCGGTGGGGCTGCGCTTGAAGCCCGAGCGCGCAAAGCGCTGCAGGCGACCCAACACCAGCGACGTCAAGGCAGAGGCGCGGATCTGCGCATCGACCGTCGCGGTGGTCGAACCGGCGGCGTCACCAGCCTCACGAAGAGACTGGCGCAGCTGGGACTCCACGCGGTCGAACAACTGGACCATGCGTGCCGAGAGCCGCTCATGCTCCAGGATCAGAGCATCGCCCACCATCACGCGCGTCATGCCCGGGTTGCGCTCGGCGAACTGCAGCATCACCAGCACGATGCGCCGCGCATGGTCGCGTCCGTTGCCGTCGCCTTCAGTGATCTGGTTGAAGAGCGTGAACAGGCTGGATTCGATGAACTCGATCAGCCCCTCGAACATCTGCGCCTTGCTGGCGAAGTGCCGATAGAGCGCGGCCTCGCTGACCTCAAGTCGAGCAGCCAGAGCCGCAGTGGTGATGCGGTCGGCATCGGGCTGCTCCAGCATGGCGGCCAACGTCTGCAGGATCTGGATTCGCCGCTCCCCGGGGCGCGGTCGCTTGCGGCCCCCGGTGACTGCTTCCGCAGGGGTGTCGCCGGACGCCGGCTCAGACGCGGATGCAGGGCTGGTGCTGGCGGACTGGGGCATCATGGCTGCGGGGGCTGGTGCGGTGGAAGGCGGAAGACCGGGAACTCGGTCGATTCTGTCACAGCGCGCCCAGGGTCCTCAGCCGCCGATCGACGTAGGCGGGGCGGCGGTGCAAACCGCGCGCGGCGGGGCTGCTGGCGGGCGTCCCCGCCTTCATCCATCGCTGCATCCACACCGTGCGCCAACCCGCCGCATGCGCGGCCTTCTGGTGCTCCAGGGTGTCTTCCACCAGCACGCAGCGGCGGGGATTCACCTTCAACCGCACCGGCAGATGGCGAAACAGGCGCCCATCCGGCTTCGGACGCAGGCGACCGAACATCGTCATGTCCTCGATGGGAATGACGGCGTCGAAACAGTTCTCGATGCGCAGCACCCGCATGACGCGCAGCGCATAGTGGCGCGGCGCGTTGGTCAACAGCACGCGGATGCCCGGCAAGCGGCGCAGACGGTGGATGTCGTGCGCATGCCCGCGGACGCGCTGCTCCAGATCGGGAAAGCGATGGGTTTCGTGGAGGAAGTGCGCGGCCTTCACATGGTGGTGGCGCATCAGCCCCAAGAGGGTGGAGCCGTAGTGCCGCCAGTACTGCACCCGCAAGGCATCGGCCTGCTCACGGGCGAACCCCAGGTGGTCCCGGATGTAGTCCGTCATGGCCGCGTTCATGCGCGGAAACACCGCGCTGCCCGCGTCATGGAGGGTGTTGTCCAGATCGAAGAACCACACCGCGCGCCCACCGGTGGCATGCCAGGCCATGGCTGCGGCCTCAGTGGGACCGGATCATGGTGCCGAACGCCTGGTCCGTCAGGATCTCCAGCAGCAGCACGTGGGGCACCCGACCATCCACGATGTGCACCGCGTTCACGCCGCACTTGGCAGCGTCGATGGCGCCGGCAATCTTGGGCAGCATGCCACCGCTAATGGTGCCGTCCTCCACGAGCTCATCGATGCGGCGGGCCGTGAGCTCCGTCAGCAGTTGGCCTTCCTTGTCCAACACGCCCTTGATGTTGGTGAGCATCAGCAGCTTTTCAGCCTTGAGTACCTCGGCCAGCTTGCTGGCCACAAGGTCGGCGTTGATGTTGTAGCTCTCGTTGTGGGCACCGAATCCGATCGGGCTGATGACCGGGATGAAGGCGTCGTCCTGCAGGGCCTGCACCACGCCCGGGTCGATGGAGTCGATCTCACCCACTTGCCCGATGTCGTGCTCCTTGCTGGGATCGTCCTTATCCGCCAGCCGCAGCTTGCGCGCGCGGATCAGGCCGCCGTCACGGCCGGTCAGGCCCACGGCCTTGCCGCCGGCGGCGTTGATCAGGCCCACGATGTCCTGCTGCACCTCGCCACCCAGCACCCACTCCACCACTTCCATGGTTTCCTCGTCGGTGACGCGCATGCCTTGGATGAAGGTGCCCTTCTTGCCCAGGCGGTTGAGCGCCTCGTCGATCTGGGGGCCACCACCGTGCACCACGATGGGCTTGATGCCCACCAGCTTGAGCAGCACCACGTCCTCGGCGAAGGCCTTCTGCAGCGCCGGGTCCGTCATTGCGTTACCGCCGTACTTGATCACCATGGTCTTGCCATGGAAGCGCCGGATGTAGGGCAGCGCTTGGGCCAGGATTTCCGCCTTGTCGCGGGGGTCGATGGAATGCGTGGCAGTGTTCATCAGCGGGCTCGGGCAAGACGGATGGAAGAAAACCGCGGCGATTCTAGGCAGCCGGCGGTGGGGCGTCGTCGGGAAGCGGGTGGGCCAGGGGCTGTGCCGGCGGCGGCACCTCCTGAACGGGTTCACCCAAGGCCTGCGCCAAGTCCGCGCGCAGCCGAGCGGCCAGCGAACGGCGATCGGCATGGGCACTGCCGCGCGAGTCCAGCGCGGTGACGCTCACCACCAGGCCCTTGCCGCAGGCAATCCGCCACAGGCTTTGCGCCAGAGTGGTCTCACCCAGGAATTCCACCGCGGGGCTGATTGCGTGATCGCGGTCGCGGTAGCGCAGGGCCACGGGCTGCACCGGTGCTTCCACCGCAATGGCGGCCTGCAGAAGGTTGGCATGGAAGGGCAGCAGCGCCCGGCCGTCGCCGGTGGTGCCTTCGGGAAACACGGCCACACAATGCCCGTCGCGCAAAGCCTGCGCCATCTCGTGCATGGCGCGCATGGCGTCCCTGCGCTGTTCGCGGCGGATGTAGAGGGTACCGGCGCAATCCACCAGCCGGTTGACCAGCGGCCACTCCTGCACATCGGCCTTGGACACGAAGCGAGCGCGCGGGCACACCGCATGGATGGCCATGATGTCCATCCAGGAAATGTGATTGGCCACGATCAGGGTGCCGCCTGGGCGAAACGTACCCTGCACCTCGATGCGCATGCCCAGGCAGCGCAGCATGCCCTGTGACCACCACTGGATGCGGGCGTGGCGGCCGGCCGCGTCCAGTGAAGGAAAGCGCAACAGAACAATCAGGATGCCATGCAGTCCGTGAATGACCGCGCGCCCCAGGCGCCAGGTGCCGATCAGCATGGTCAGGCCGCGGACTCGTAGGCCACGGTGCCGGCCACCAACGTCAGTCGGGCCTGGCCCGGCAGCGCAAAGCCCGTGCTGCTGGGCGCAAAAGGCGTGTGCTTGCCTTGGCTGCGCAGCGCGGCAGGCAGGGCCTGCCATTGAACCTGCGGATCGAAACAGCACACGTCAGCCACGCCGCCTTCCACCAGACGCCCTGCACTGGCCCCCAAGGACCCCAAGGAACTGCTGATGACCCCCACGGGCCGTGACGTGATGGGCGCCAGGGCTTGCGCCATGGACAGGCCCTGGTCCTGCCCCCACTTCAGGGCCAGGCTCAGCAGCAGCTCAAGCCCAGTGGCGCCTGGGACGGCTTCGGCAAAGGGCAAGGTCTTTTCGTCAGCGCTCAACGGCAGATGGTCGCTGACCAGCGCATCGATGGTGCCGTCGGCCAGGCCCTGGCGCAAGGCCTGACGGTCGCGGTCTTGCCTCAGGGGGGGCACCACGCGCATTGACGAATCGAAGTAGCCGATGTCGACATCCGTGAGGTGCAGGTTGTTGATGCTGACGTCGCAGCTCAGCTTCAATCCTTCGGCCTTGGCCCGGCGCACCACATCAACACCCGCCGCACTGCTCAGGCGGCACAGGTGGACACGCGCACCAGTGCTGCGCATCAGTTCAATGATGGTGTGCAGCGCCACGGTCTCCGCGCTCACCGGCACGCCGGACAAACCCATGCGGGTGGCCACCGGCCCGCTGGCCGCCACACCCTTGCCCAACCAGGGGTCCTGCGGGCGCAGCCACACCGTGTAACCATAGGTGGCGGCATACAGCATGGCGCGCTGCAGTACCTGCGTGTCGCGGATGGCCACCTCGGCCTGCGAGAAACCGATGCAGCCGGCCTCGGTGAGTTCAGCCATTTCGGTGAGCACCTCACCGCGCAGCCCCTGCGTGAGGGCCCCCAGCGGGAAGAGTCGGCAACGCGAGAGCTGGCGCGCGCGGAACTTGAGCATTTCCACGAGGCCCGGCTCGTCCAGCACCGGTTCGGTGTCGGGCGGGCACACGAGGCTCGTGACGCCGCCGGCCGCCGCAGCCGCCAACTCGCTTTCCAGCATGCCCTCGTGTTCGTGGCCTGGTTCGCGCAAGCGTGCGGCCAGATCAACCAGGCCGGGCATCACCACCCAACCTTGCGCGTCCACCCGGCGGTCGGGTGCGAACCCTTCAGGGGCGCGACCGATGGTCACGATGCGGCCGGCGGCGATGGCCACATCGGCTGTTTCATCGCGGCCGCTGGCGGGGTCCACCACGCGTCCGTTCTGGATCAGGATCTTCATGGGGTTCAAGCCTCGTTGCCGGCAATGATGCTCATGACCGCCATGCGCACCGCGATGCCGAAGGTCACCTGGGGCAGGATCACGCTGCGCGGACCATCGGCCACGGCTGAATCGATTTCCACCCCGCGGTTGATGGGACCTGGGTGCATGACGATCACATCGGGTTTGGCCAAGGCCAACTTCTCGGGGGTGAGTCCAAAGTTCTTGAAGAACTCGGCGGAACTGGGCAACATCGCGCCGCTCATGCGCTCGTTCTGCAGGCGCAGCATGATGATGACGTCCGCGCCCCGAATGCCCTCGGCCATGTCGTGGCAAACGCGCACGCCCATGGACGCCAGATCAGGCGTCACCAGCGTCTTGGGACCTACCGCTCGAATCTCGGGCACACCCAGGGTGGTCAGGGCGTGGATGTCGGACCGTGCCACGCGCGAATGCACGATGTCGCCGACGATCGCCACGGTGAGGTTGGTGAAGTCCTTCTTGTAGTGCCGGATCGTGTACATGTCCAGCAGGCCCTGCGTAGGGTGGGCGTGCCGCCCGTCGCCCGCATTCACCACGTGCACGTGCGGGGCACAGTGCTGGGCGATCAGGTAGGGCGCGCCAGATTCGCTGTGACGCACCACGAACATGTCGGCCTGCATGGCGCTGAGGTTGGCGATCGTGTCCAGCAGGCTCTCGCCCTTGGCCGCGCTGCTGCGGGCGATGTCGAGGTTGATGACGTCGGCGCTCAGCCGCTTGGCGGCAATCTCGAAGGTGGTGCGCGTGCGCGTGCTGTTTTCAAAGAAGAGGTTGAAGACGCTCTTGCCACGCAGCAGGGGCACCTTCTTCACCTCGCGCTCATTGACCGAGAGGAAGGTGCCGGCCGTATCCAGAATGTGGTGCAGCACCGCACGCGGCAGGCCTTCGATGGACAGCAGGTGGATCAGTTCACCGTGTCGGTTGAGCTGGGGGTTGCGCATCGTTCAGCGTCCTTCCAGGGCAAAGGTGAAACGGCCCTGCTCATCCCGGCTGAGCGACAGGCGCTGGGCCGCGGGCAACTCCAGCCGCGCGGCCGCGCACTGTGCATCGATGGGCAGCTCCCGGCCTCCGCGGTCCACCAGCACGGCCAGGCTCACCCGCGCAGGGCGGCCGAAGTCGAAGAGCTCATTGAGCGCCGCGCGGATGGTGCGGCCGGTGTAGAGCACATCATCAACCAGGATGATGTGACGCCCGTCCACTTCGAAGGGCAGACGCGTGGTGCCGGCGGTGGCGCTCAAGCCCCGCTCGGCGTAATCGTCCCGGTGCAAGGTGATGCTCAAGGTGCCGGAGGGTCCGCTGAGGGCCAGGTCTGTCTGCAGCCTTTCGGCCAGCCAGGCACCACCTGACCAGATGCCGACCAGCCCCACCGGCAAACCGCCGGAATCCTGCGTGAGTGCCGCCACCTGGCGGCGCAGCTGCCCGTAGAGCGCTTCGGCGTCGAGTGCGAGTTGGGTCATGCGTGCTGGTCCAGAAACTGTTGAAGTATCACCGCGGCCGCTGCGGCGTCCAGGTCGCGGGCGCCATCGGATTGGGCTTGCACGGTGCTGTAGCGCTCATCCACCAGATGCACGGGCAGGCCCATGCGTCCCTGCAATTGCCGGGCGAAGCGCTGGGCGCGCTGGGTGTTCTCGTGCGGAGCGCCGTCGGGGTGAAAAGGAACACCCACCACCAGGGCGTCGGGCTGCCACTGCTTCACGAGATCGGCAATCAAGGCAAAGCGCTGGTCGCCTTCGGCCTGCAAGGTGCGCAAGGGCTGCGCCCTACCCAGCACCGTGTTGCCCGTGGCCACGCCCACCCGCTTGAGTCCGTAATCAAAGCCCAGGAAGGAGCGCTCAACGCGCGGGGGCAGCGCGTGGGCCGCCTCGCTCATGCGTGCCCGGCCTCCTGGCTGAGCATGCGCGGGTCGATACCCAGGAGGGCCAAGGCCTTGCTGTAGCGCTGGTCCACCGGCGTGTCGAAGATGACCGACGATTCCGCCTGCACGGTCAGCCAGCCATTGCGGCTGATCTCGTCTTCCAATTGGCCGGCAGCCCAGCCGCTGTAACCCAAGGTGACGAGCACGCGCCGTGGCCCGGCCCCGCTGGACAGGGCTTCCAGCACGTCTCGGCTGGTGGTCATTTCCACCTGCGCGCCGGGGATGGCCAGGGTGGAGTGGTAGGGGCTGTCGTCCGTGCCGATGCGCTCGTGCAGCACGAACCCGCGCTCGGTTTGAACGGGGCCGCCAAAGAACACCGGTGACTCCTGCAGGTCGTCGCGCCCCAAGTGCAGGTCCACCTTTTCAAAAAGGCGCGGCAGGGTGATGTCGATGGGCTTGTTGATGACCAACCCCAAGGCACCACGGTCATTGTGTTCACACAAGTAAACGACCGTGCCGGCGAAACGCTCATCGGCCATGCCGGGCATGGCAATGAGGAACTGATTCGTGAGGTTGATCGACTCGCCAAGCATCCGCAAATTCTATGCTGTCCGATACTGCGGCGCATGATCGAAAAACCCCTGTCGGCCTGTTTGGTCTGGCTGCGCCGCGACCTGCGCTGTGACGACCATGCGGCCCTGCATCACGCCCTGAAACACGCACGGCAAGTGTGGTGCGCCTTCGTCTTCGACACCGACATCCTCGCCCCCCTGCCCCGGCGTGACCAGCGCGTGGCCTTCATCCATGCCGCCCTGCAGGAGGTGGATGCCACCTTGCGTGAATGGGCGCAGGCCAGCGGCGTCGAGGGTGCCGCGCAGGTAGGACTCATCGTTCGCCATGGTCGCGCTGTGGTCGAAATTCCGGCTCTGGCCGCGTCATTGGGCGTGAACCGCGTGGTGGCCAGCCATGACGACGAGCCGCAGGCCCTGGCACGCGACGCTGAAGTGCTTCAGGCTCTGGCGCGCGACCGTATCGAGTGGGTGAGCGTCAAGGACCATGTGGTGTTCGAGCGTCGAGAGGTGATGACGCAGACCGGTGGGTCATACGGCGTGTTCACGCCCTACAAGAACGCATGGCTCAAGCGTCTCACTCAGCATCCTGAAGCCCTGGCTGCCCACGAAACGCGCAGCCTGGCCGGCGCATTGGCGCCGATTCCAGCGCCCCAGCAGCGGGCGTTGCCGACCATGGCTGAGATTGGCTTTGAAGCGATGAGCCCGCACGACATCCGCGTGCCCACCGGCATGAGCGGAGCCCGAAGCCTGCTGCAGGATTTCCTGGGGCGCATTGACGACTACCGCCACGCGCGCGAGTTCCCGGCCATCAAGGGGCCCAGCTATCTGTCGGCCCACCTGCGCTTTGGCACCATCTCCGTGCGTGAGCTGGCACGCGAAGCCTGGGCCCGCGCACAAGCAGGCTCCGAAGGTGCTCAGGGGTGGTTGGCCGAATTGGTCTGGCGGGACTTCTACCACCAGATCCTTCATCACCACCCGCGCGTGGTGGAGCGGGCCTTCAAGCCGGAATACGACCGCATCGATTGGGCGCAGGGTCCTCAAGCCGAGGCCCATTTCAAGGCCTGGTGCGAAGGCCGCACGGGCTACCCGTTGGTGGACGCGGCCATGCACCAGATCAACCAAACCGGCTGGATGCACAACCGCTTGCGCATGGTGGTGTCGAGCTTCCTGATCAAGGACCTGGGCATCGACTGGCGGCGCGGCGAAGCCTATTTCGCGGAGAAGCTGATCGACTTTGATCTGGCAGCCAACAATGGCGGCTGGCAGTGGGCCGCCTCCAGCGGCTGCGATGCCCAGCCCTACTTCCGCATCTTCAACCCGGTAAGCCAGAGCGAGAAGTTCGACCCCAAGGGTGCCTTCATCCGCCGCTACCTGCCGGCACTGGCCCCACTGCCCGACGCCGCCCTGCATGCGCCATGGTTGGCGCGACCCATGGACCTGCTGGCTGCGGGTGTGGAGTTGGGCAAGGACTACCCCAGTCCCATCGTGCAGCACGACGTGGCGCGTCAGGAAACGCTGGCGCGCTATGCGGTGGTGAAGATCAAGGCCTGATCGAGCGGCGCGCACGCGAGCGCATCAGCACGCGTGCAGCCGCGCCGAAGCGCTGGTGAAGCAGGAAGGGGTCGGTGACGACGCAGGGCACGCCAGCCGCCGTGCGCTGGGCCAGACCCCAGGAGCCCGAGCGGGCGGCCAGGGGTGCCAGGGTCATCGGGACGCGCAAGGGACGGACCGTCTCGATGGGCTGCACCGTATCGACCACCAGGGCCAAGCGATCGCCCCCGCGCTGCATGAGCACGACATGCGAGAGCTCGGCCCCCGCACGATCTGTTCGGATCAACGCACCCAGGTCGGCCACCGGCCACTCCAGACCGTCGTGCCACAACACCCCCTGGGACAAGATCGTGTCACGCTCGCCACTGGACAAGGCACTGCCTCCAAGCACCCACAGCGCGGGCAGCCAAAGCCAGGCGGACCCCAACTGGACAGGGCACACGGGTAGTTGAGTCGGCGTGGTGGGCAGATCAATCGTCCAGCCCGTGCCCGCAGGACGCAGTGTTCCCCCTTGGCTCGGCAGCCAGGCAGCCAATGTGGCCATCTGATCCGTGACCGATACCGGCCAGGCGGCTTCATGCCCATCACCCAGATGAAGACGAACACCGCCGTGATGGACCGAGGCCTGCAGACGCAAGGCTGCGCCCGTGCACTGCGCCACACGGGCTGCAATGGCGTGCTCGAGCGTCGGCATCAGCCGTTGCATGGACGCCGCATCCAGCCGAACCTGCGCGCCTTCGATGTCGAAATCCACGGTGACGCCATGATCGCGGGCCTCTCGGCGGGCGGTGCGGAACAGAGCCACGGACCACGTCTCGAGGGCCGCGCAGGTGGCCTCCTCCATGATCTGAACCAGGCGATCGCGGGCCCCTGCGACGTGCCCCTGAGACCACAGCAGTTCAACCCAACGCCGCACTTCCAGCGTGGACAGCCTCAGGCTGGCATCCTGACTTTCCGGATCGGGGGACGCATCCTCTGCCACATCCACCGCTGTATCCGCAGCTTCATCGGTCACCCATGCGGACCAATCGACTGCCCACCACCAGGGTGCAAGCGTCGGGGCGGGTTCCACATGGGATGGAGGCAGCTGAGGAGCCTCCACCACTGTGGGCTGCGGTTTAGCGGGCTCCACTTCCTCATGGTCCTCATGGAGCGCCGCCGCCAGGGGTTGAGACCCTTCGGGCAACTGCACCGCCGGCGGCGACACGACCTCGGGCACGGGTTCGCCCACCAGGTCCAACAACTCGGCATACAGGCGCTGAAGCAACAGTTCCGTTTCGGCCAGGACGCTCGCACCCAGCGCACCGCCCGCATCCAGCAGACGGTCGAACTGGCGCTCTCCCTGTGCAGCCAGCGCCGCCACGCGGTGCAGCGACATGGAGGTGGCTGCCACGGCCACCGCCTGGAACGACCGGCACAGCACCATCTGCTCGGCGTAATCCCCGGGTTCACGGGCCAATGCCTGCAGGGAGAACTCGGCGCCGCGCAACAGTTCGCGCGTTTCAAGCAGGAACATTTGGTTGCTGCCCGTTAGCCCCTCGATCGGGATGGCCCACCAGTCGCGGCCTGGAGGAGTGGCGGTCAAAGTCTCTGCCGGCATCGGTGCCGAATTCGGCGTGTCGGCCGGGTTCGAGGCAGCGGGCTCACCGGCGCTGGCGAGAAGGCCCTGGGCCCAGGAAGGGTCCCTTGCAGCCAGCAATTGGCGCAAGTGCAGATCCGCCTGTCGGTCATGCACCAGGGTCAAGGCGGTGGCCAATGAGCCGGGCAAGGGGGCCTGCGGATCCTCCAGCATCAGCGACAACGCCTGCAAGGCCGCGGCCAGTGACCCGCTGCCCTCCGGCGCCGAGTCCAAACCCAGCGCCCCTTGCAGCTCACGCAAGGACAGCGCGACCTGTGCACGAAGGGCACGACATTCGGCGTCACCGTCTGGGCCTTCGCCACCCCGAGCGTCCAGTGCCTGCGCCCAGGACGCCCATTGGGCATCCACAACACCCAACAAGGACTCCCACTCAGCGCGCGGCTCAAGCCGGGCTGCGCCATGAAGTGATGAACGGTCTTCCAAACCGTCTTGAAGTGCGCTCACGACTGCAGTTCCCGAAGACGGGGGTGACCCAGCAAAGCGGACAGACTCAAGACATCACCCGACACGAGCAAACCGTCGGCTCCCCGCCACTGAGCCTGACCGACACGGAATGCGGGAGGCCTGCGCGACGCCAGGGGATTGCCATCGTCCGCGGCGAAGTCCTGGGCTTCGCTTGCCTCGCTCACCAATCCCTGCGCGGGTTCGATGTGGTGCGCCTGCACCAGCCAGGCCGAGTGCAGATGCGGGGCCGGGACGAGGATGGGCCCGGGCGTCATTCGGGCAAGCCCGAGGAAGCGACCCAAATCGATGACGCCCGCGGGCCGCGCCTCCACCAACGCCACACCCGTCAACCAGGATGGCGCGTGGTGCACTTGGCACACGGGCAGGGCCTGATGACACGCTGCCACTTCACCCGCGCCAATGAAGAACCGGTAGGCGCCAACGTGCAGGCACCAACCGGCCATTGGGGTGGGCGCGCCCTGGGCAACGGGCTCCATCACCCGGCACTCGCTTCCAGCACGTCAACCATCAAGCGAGGAGAGAAGGGTTTGGTGAGCACGTCCCAGGTGGGCGCCTGCCCAGTGGTGAGTCGAGCCCAGGCACGCGCCTGTGGAACCTGTGCAGATGGCACCAACATCACCAACAGCCGATTGGCCTGCGCCGAGTCCTGTTGCCACAGACTGGCCAGCTCCAAGCCGTCCAGCCCGGGGAGATCCCAGGCCACGAACGCGGCGTCACACCCGGTCGATCGCGCCGATTCCCAGGCCTCAAGCCCATCGGCAGCCAACACCACCTCATGCCCCGCGGCTTGCAGGACCTGCGCCGCGCCATCCCGGAGGGTGGCGCTGTGGTCGGCCACCAGGACGCGCATCAGATCTGGACCATCTCGAAATCTTCCTTGCGTGCACCGCACTCCGGACAGGTCCAGTTCATGGGCACGTCGGCCCAGGCGGTGCCCGGCGCAAGGCCGTGATCAGGGTCCCCCGCGGCCTCGTCGTAGATCCATCCACAAATGAGGCACATCCAGGTTTTGCTTTCCGACATGATCTTGGGCGGGCGGGAACCGTCACTACAATGATTCATGAATTCTAGTCACGCCCCACTGCGGCAAGGGCCGCATCAAGTCGTGGCCCATGTCCATGAGTGATCGACACCCCCCGCAGGGCCCCTCCGACTCTGCTGCACCGGAACCCGAGCAGGCACCGGCCAACGTGCTGAGCTTCAATGCCAGCGAGGCCACCGGAGCCGGTGGCGTGGGCGGCGACATCGCCACGTTCTCGGCCATGGGGGCTCACGGGCTTCCGGTGGTGGCCACACTGGTGATGCGGGATACCGCTGAAGTGTTCGGTCAGCATGTGGTGGAAGCCGATGCCGTGGCCGAACAGGCCCGCACCGTGCTGGAGGACATCGCCGTTTCCGCGTGGAAGGTCGGTTTCCTTGGGTCGGCTGAAAACGTCAGCGCCGTGGCGGAAATTCTCTCGGATTACCCGGACATTCCGTTGGTGGCCTACATGCCCGCCGTGGGTTGGATGGACGAGGACGAGCACGCCGCTTACGTGGACGCCTACCGTGAGCTGATTCTTCCGTCGGCTGAAGTGCTGGTGGGCAATCAGAAGACCCTGACCGATTTCCTGCTGCCCGATTGGGACGGCGAGCGCCCCCCCTCCACGCGTGAATTGGCGGTGGCCGCGGCCGAGCATGGCGCGCGGCATGTGCTGGTCACCGGCATCGTGCTGCCCGCCCGCGCGCAGGAAGGCTTCGTCGACAACGTTCTGGCCAACGCCAGCGGGGCCATCTGCGGGGAAAAGTTCGAGCGGTTCGAGGCGTCCTTCATCGGCGCGGGCGAAACACTCTCGGCCGCATTGGCGGCATTGTTGGCGTCGGGTGCTGAACTGCCCAGCGCGGTATCTGAAGCCCTGTCCTTTCTCGACCAGAGCCTGGATGCAGGCTTTCGACCCGGCATGGGCCACGTGGTGCCAGACCGCTTCTTCTGGGCCGTGCCCCCGGAGGGCGAGGAGGACGACACCGAGGAACCCTTCGGCGGACCGGGCGGCCTGGAAGATCCCGGGAATGCACGCGGCCCCAAGCGGATGCATTGAGATCTTCCTGCGTTTTGGAGAACCATGATGACCACCACCAACGCCGCCCTGTTTGAACGCGCCCAGCGGGTGATCCCCGGCGGCGTGAATTCACCCGTGCGGGCCTTCCGCGCCGTGGGCGGTACCCCGCGCTTCATCGCCCGCGCCCAAGGGGCCTACCTTTGGGATGCCGAAGGACAGCGCTACATCGACTACATCGGCTCCTGGGGCCCGATGATCCTGGGCCATGGCCATCCCGCCGTGCTGGAAGCGGTCACCAAAGCCGCCGCGGACGGCTTGAGCTTCGGTGCGCCCACCGAGCGGGAAATTGAGCTGGCCGAGGCCATCAGTGCCCTGGTACCCGGCCTGGAGCAGGTGCGGCTGGTGAGTTCGGGCACCGAGGCGGCCATGAGCGCCATCCGGCTGGCACGCGGGGCCACCGGGCGCAGCCGGATGATCAAGTTCGAAGGCTGCTACCACGGCCACGCCGACGCGCTGCTCGTGAAGGCCGGTTCGGGCCTGGCCACGTTCGGCAACCCCACCAGCGCCGGCGTGCCGCCCGAGGTGGTGCAGCACACGATCGTGCTGCCCTACAACGACGTCAGCGCGCTTGAGGCCGCCTTTGCGGAACATGGGCCTCACCTGGCCTGCGTGATGGTCGAGCCCATCGCCGGCAACATGAATTTCGTGCGGGCGTCCGTTCCCTTCATGACCCGCCTGCGCGCGCTGTGCTCCGCGCACGGTGCATTGTTGGTCTTCGACGAAGTGATGAGCGGATTCCGGGTGGCCCTGGGCGGTGCCCAGAGCGTCTACGCGCGGTTGATCCCCGGCTTCCGCCCGGACATGAGCGTCTTCGGCAAGGTCATCGGCGGCGGCATGCCGCTGGCTGCCTTCGGCGGATCGCGTGATGTGATGGCGCACCTGGCGCCGCTGGGCCCGGTATACCAGGCCGGCACGCTCTCGGGCAACCCGGTGGCCACGGCCTGTGGCTTGGCCACCCTGCGGGAAATCGCCAAGCCGGGGTTCTTCGAGGCCCTGACCGCGAAGACGCAATCCTTGGTCGAGGGCATCGTGGCCGCAGGCCGCAGCGCGGGCATCCCCATGTGCGGCGACAGCGAAGGGGGCATGTTCGGCTTCTTCTTCCACCAGAACCTTCCGCAGGACTACCCGACCGTGATGACCACGGACAAGGAGCGCTTCAACCGCTTCTTCCACGGCATGCTCGAGCGCGGTGTGTACTTGGCGCCGGCCTTGTACGAAGCAGGCTTCGTGAGTGCCGCACACACGACCGAGGACCTGGCGGCCACGCACCAAGCGGCACGGGAGGCTCTGGCAGGCTTGGCGGGCTGAACCCACGGCCATGCACATCCACATCCTGGGCATCTGCGGCACCTTCATGGGGGGCCTGGCAGCGCTCGCGCGCGAGTGCGGGCATCGCGTCACCGGTTGCGACCGAGGCGTCTATCCGCCGATGAGCGACCAGCTTCGCGCATTGGGCATCGACCTTATCGAAGGCTACGATGCCGATCAACTGTCGCTTCGGCCCGACCTGTTCGTGGTGGGCAACGTGGTCACGCGCGGCAATCCGCTGATGGAAGCCATCCTGGACGCGAGCCTGCCCTACACCAGCGGTCCGCAGTGGTTGAGCGAACACGTGCTGCGCGACCGCCACGTGCTGGCCGTGGCCGGCACCCACGGCAAGACCACCACCACGGCGATGCTCACGTGGATCCTGGAGCATGCGGGCCTGCAACCCGGTTTCCTCGTGGGCGGCATTCCAGCCAACTTCGGCGTCAGCGCACGCTTGGGTGGGGCAACAGCGGTGGGTCAGACACGGCCCCTGTTCGTCATCGAGGCCGACGAGTACGACACCGCCTTCTTCGACAAGCGCAGCAAATTTGTTCACTACCGGGCCCGCACGGCCGTGCTCAACAATCTCGAGCACGATCACGCCGACATCTTCCCGGACCTTCAGGCCATCGAAACCCAGTTCCATCATCTGGTGCGCACCGTGCCGGCCGCCGGCACCCTGGTGGTCAACGCGCGTGAAGCCGCGCTCGCGCGGGTGCTGGCCCGGGGCGCCTGGAGCCGCATCCAGCGGTTTGGATGTGTGAAGGAAGAACCCGGTTGCCTGCGGGCGCGCGGTGAACCGCATGCCTTCGATGTGCTTCGAGGATCGCTGAAGGTCGGGCGTGTGGAGTGGGCATTGGGTGGAGAGCACAATCAGCTCAACGCGCTGGCCGCCATCGCGGCGGCCGAGTCGGTGGGTGTGGCACCCGAGGCCAGCTGCGCTGCCTTGGCGCGTTTCGAAAGCGTCAAACGACGAATGGAGCTGGTGGGATCCGCACCCGTTCAGGGCGGGGAAGTGCATGTTTACGACGACTTCGCGCACCACCCCACGGCCATCCGCACGACGGTCAATGGTCTTCGGCGGCAACTCGATCGCCAGGCCATCCAACAGCAGCGCAACGGCCGTATCCTGGCCCTCTTCGAGCCACGGTCCAACACGATGAAGCTGGGCACGATGAAGGCCCAACTGCCCTGGGCACTGGAGGAAGCCGACCTCGCCTTCTGCCACAGTGCGGGCCTTGATTGGGACGCCGGCGAAGCACTCAAGCCCATGGGCGCGCGCGCGACGGTGTGCAGTTCCATCGACGCGCTGGTTGAGGCCGTGGTTCGGGAAGCGCGACCAGGCGACCACCTCCTGTGCATGAGCAACGGCGGTTTTGGGGGCATCCACCAACGCCTGTTGAAAGCGTTGTCGCAAACCGTCATGTGATTAACGACCAAGTCGAGAAGATCGCTCGACTCGTGGAATTCACCGCCCTCGCGCATGGGCAGCTTCGGTTATCGTCCTAGGCTTTGCCACATTTCCCAAAAGGATTTGCATGAAGGTGACCCATCGCGCCGCCAGCCCCTGGTTTGCAGCGGCCCTGTCTTCCCTGCTGGTCGCATGCGCCCAGAATCCGACCACGCCTTCGGCCACTGAGGCGGCCAAGCCCGCCCCTGCTGCGGCCACCGCCAGCGGCACCAGCCCTGCACCGGCGCCCGCAACCGGCACGGCGCCACGAGCTGCGGCTTCTTCGACTCCCGCTGCGCCCGGCACCACCGCTGCTGCCGGTGCGTCGGGCCAGAACCCCGCGGCCGCTGCAGCCGCCGCCCGTGCAGCCGCTGCGGCAGCCAGCGCAGGCGCTCCGTTCGCGGAAGTCATTCGCGACGCCAAGCGCACCGACGGATTCCTCCCGGTGTGGACCAAGGACGAGAAAACCTGGCTTGAGATTCCCACCACCGCCCTGGACAAGCCCTTCTTCATGGCCATCTCCGTGGCCAGTGGTCTGGGTGAGCGTTTCTTCTGGCCGGGCCTGATGGGCGGCAGCCAGGTTGTGGAACTGCGCAAGGTCGGCAACAACATCCAGCTCATTGCCAAGAACTTGAAGGTCCGCGCGCCGGCCAACACCCCGCTGGCCACCGCGCTCAATGAGAGCTACTCGGACAGCCTCTTGGCCACGGCCACTGTGGCTTCTGCGCCCCACCCGGAGCGCAAGTCCATCCTGATCGACGCCAACGCCCTGCTGGGCGGCGACATCACAGGTGCACAGACGCGTCTGGAAGGCTCCTATCGCCTGTCCTACACGCTCGACCGCGCCAACTCGGGCATCGTCAAGGCCGCTGCCAACGCCCAAGGCACCAGCCTGACGGTTCGCCAGCACTTCGCCATCCCGAAGCTGCCGGCCCTTCCCCCTGGTGGTCCGGGCGGCGCCACGCCCAACCCGGCGGCCATGCCCTCACCGCCCACCGTGGTGCCGGACGCGCGCAGCCTCTTCCTGTCGCACACCTACACGATGGCGCCCCTGCCGGCCACGCCCATGGCCACCCGCGCAGCCGACCAGCGCGTGGGCTACTTCACCGAGTCCTTCACGGACTTCGGCAGGGACGCCGGTGGCGACCGCCGCACCCACCACATCAAGCGCTGGCGCCTGGAGAAGAAGGACCCCGATGCGGCCATCTCGGAGCCCAAGGAGCCCATCCGTGTGGTGATGGACCGCAACATCCCGCTGAAGTGGCGCGAGCCCATCAAGGCCGGCATCCTCGAATGGAACAAGGCCTTCGAGAAGGCCGGCTGGCGCAACGCCGTCGTCGTGGAGCAGCAGGCCGACAACGCCGACTGGAGCACGTTGGAAGGCACACGGATGCTGGCCGTTCGTTGGTTCGCCATCGAAGGCCCGGGGGCCACGGCGGTGGGCCCCAGCCAAGCGGACCCGCGCACGGGCGAAATCCTGCGCGGTGCCTCCATCATCCCGGAGAACTGGGTGCGCATTGGCCGCAACCGCATCACCGACACGCAGCCGCGCCTGGGTGGCACTTCGCAGGACGCTTCTGGTCTTCAGCCCGGCCACTTTGTGCAGCCCTACGCGATGCCCGCGGGCCTGGCGCCTGCCCACGACCATGAGTTGTGCACCATGGGTCACGAGGCGATGGAGCAGGCCGAAATGGCCTTCGAACTGCTGGTGGCCCGTGGTCAGATCGACCCCGAAGGCCCCGAGGCGGATCGCTTCATCGCCGGCAGCCTCAAGGACGTGACCATGCATGAAATCGGTCATGCCCTGGGCCTGCGCCACAACTTCAAGGCCTCCACCGGCGTGACGCGCAGCCAGTTGCGCGACAAGGCCTTCACCACCGCGCGCGGCGTGTCGAACTCGGTGATGGACTACAACGCCCTGAACCTGCCGCTGGGCGATGAAGCCGATGCCGAGCTGCAGATGGGCACCCTGGGCGCCTACGACATCTGGGCCATCGAGTACGGCTACCGGGCTTTCCCCGCTGGGCAGGAGGCCGCGGGCCTGGCCGCCATTGCGGCGCGCAGTGACAGCGATGCGTCCCTGGCCTACGCCACGGACGAGGACGCCGCCACGCCCGACCCGCTGGTCAACCGCTATGACCTGGGTGACGACCCGCTTGCGTATGCGCAAAAGCAGATGAAGCTCTCGCGCGAGTTGTGGAACCGTACGC
Source organism: Rubrivivax sp. (assembly GCA_027487995.1). Lineage (GTDB taxonomy): Bacteria > Pseudomonadota > Gammaproteobacteria > Burkholderiales > Burkholderiaceae_C > RFTU01. Next base: position 30,087 of record JAIYCN010000233.1, read on the forward strand.
AGGCCCGCACGCTGGCACCCACCGACGACATGACGATCTACCGTCGTGTCCTGCAGCGGGTGTTCGCGGGCATCAACGCCACGGTGCCGCTGGCCACCCGCTATGTGGGTGGCTCCATCCACTCGCGTGCATTGGCCGGCAAGAACGAACCGCTGATCACGCCGGTGCCGGCAGCCCGCCAGCGCGAGGCCCTGAACTTCGTGGTCGGTGAACTGTTCTCCAGCAACAGCTTCAAGTTCGACCCGAAGATCATGAGCCGCCTGGGCATTGATCAACTGGACCGCACGTCGGCACGCGGCAGCACCTCGACCGACTTCAGCCTGGCGCAATCGGTGCTGGGGGTGCAGCGCGGCGCGCTGGATGCCCTGATGACGGACTCGCTGGCTTCGCGCATGGCCGATGCCGAGTACAAGGTCGACAACCCCAAGGCCTTGATGAGCTTTGCCGATGTGCAGACCCGCTTGAGTGCAGCCATCTGGTCGGAATTGCGCGACGGCAAGACCAGCGGCCGTGAAGTCGATAGCCTGCGTCGAAACCTCCAGCGCGAGCACGTCAAGCGCTTGGCGGCTGGTCTGCTGCGGCCCACCGCCACGAGCGGCAATGCCGACGCACCAGCGGTCAACCGCATGGTGGCCCGCCAGCTTGAATCGGACCTGCGCGGTGCACTGTCGGCCGGCGGCTGGTCGAGCATGGCTCGTGCGCACCTGGAAGACAGCCTGGCACTGGTCAGCGAAGCCCTGAAGGCACCGTTGAACAAGCAGGGCGTTTGATCACGGGAACCCGCAAGGCATGAAGCTCAAGGACAAGGTCTGCATCATCACCGGCGCCGGGCAAGGCATCGGCCTGGCCACGGCGCACCGCTTCGCGCAAGACGGCGCGGTGGTGGTGGTGTGTGACCTTCGTCAGGCCGATGTCGATGCGGCTGTGGCCCTATGTCGACAGCAGGGCGGTCCTGCGGAGCGCTCGGTCGGCTTCACGCTTAGCGTGACCGACCGCACGCAGGTGGACGCCATGGTGGCGGCTGTGAAAGCGCAGTTCGGCCGTGTGGACGTGTTGGTGAACAACGCGGGCATCACCAAGGACGCGCGCCTGCAGAAGATGACCCTGGAGCAGTTTGACGCCGTGATCGACGTCAACCTGCGCGGGGTCTTCCACTGCAGTCAGGCCGTTGCCGACACCATGGTCCTGCAGGGCTCGGGCGTGATCCTCAATGCCAGCTCCATCGTGGGCGTGTATGGCAACTTTGGGCAAACCAATTACGCCGCCAGCAAGTTCGGCGTGATCGGCTTCACCAAAACATGGAGCCGCGAGCTGGGCCCCAAGGGCGTGCGTGTGAACGCCGTGGCCCCGGGGTTCGTGGCCACCCACATCCTCGACTCCATCCCTGAAAAGGTCTTGGCTGAAATGACGCAGGAGGTGCCCCTGCGCCGACTGGGCAAGCCCGAAGAGATTGCCAGCGTCTACGCCTTTCTGGCCAGCGATGATGCGAGCTATGTCAACGGCGCCGTCATCGAGGTGGCCGGCGGCTTGACGATCTAGCTGCGCGAAACAGCCGACAATCCAGGGGTGAACTACGCCCTGTTTGATGACGCCGGCAAATTCCTGGCCGGCCGAGTGATGTCCGAAGCCGAGAGCTCCCTTCAGGTGGAGCTGGACTCGGGCAAGCGCGTGAAGGTGAAGGCCAGTCATGTGCTGCTGCGCTTTCAGGAGCCCGGCCCTGCCGACCTGTTGGCACGCGCACGCGGGCTCTCCGAACAGATCGACCTAGACCTGGCATGGGAGTTCGCCCCCGAGGGTGATTTCGGCTTCGCAGACCTGGCGCGCGACTACTTTGACCCCAAGGCCGATGCGGTGCATCAGGCCGCGGCCCTCATTCGCCTGTTCGAAGCTCCGCACTACTTCCGGCGCATGGGCAAGGGTGTGTTCCGCAAGGCTTCTGAAGACACGCTCAAGGCCGCCTTGTTGGGCATCGAGCGCAAGAAGCAGGTGGCCGCGCAGATCGAGCAGTGGGCACAGGCCCTGGCGGCCGGCGAATGCCCGGCCCCGGTGCGCGAGCAGCTCTACCGCATCCTCTTCAAGCCCGACAAGAACGCGCCTGAGTACAAGGCCGTGGTGGAAGCGTCGCGGGGCAGCCAACGCTCGCCGCTGGACCTGCTCAAGGGAGCCGGAGCCATCGACAGCCCCTACCAATTCCACTGGAAGCGCTTCCTGTTCGAACACTTCCCCAAGGGCACGGGCTTCCCCACGGTGGCGGCACCAGCCGTGGCCGAGGAGTTGCCCCTGGCCGAGGGCGTACAGGCCTTCTCCATCGACGACTCCAGCACCACGGAAATCGACGACGCCCTTTCGCTGCAAGGCTTGGGTACGGGCCGCGTGGTGCTGGGCATCCACATTGCAGCACCGGCCCTGGCCATTGCGCCGGGCACGCCCGTGGACCAGATTGCGGTGCAGCGCTTGTCCACGGTTTACATGCCCGGCCACAAGCTGACCATGCTGCCCGACGACGTGGTGCAGGCCTACACCCTGGTGGAAGGACGCGCCAGCCCTGCAGTGAGCCTCTATGTGACCCTGGACGAAGCGACGCTGGAGATCACCGAGCGACAGACGCGGCTGGAACGGGTTCATGTGGCGGCCAACCTCCGGCACGACCATCTGGAGGCGCACGTCACGGAAGACATCCTGCTGGATCCCTCAGCCACTGACGGTTCCGTGTCCATTCCCTTCCATCGCGAATTGGCCTTCAGCTTCCGCCTGGCCCGCCATCTCAAGGCGCAGCGCGAAGTCGCGCGCGGCAAACCAGAGACCTTCAACCGGCCCGACTTCAATTTCCGGCTCGAGGGACGCGACGGCTCGCAGGACGAGGCGCCCCGTGGCGACGAGACCGTGGTGATTTCACAGCGCCGGCGAGGCTCGCCGCTGGACCTGCTGGTGGCCGAACTGATGATCCTGGCCAACAGCAGCTGGGGCGCCTGGCTGGCCGAGTTGGGCGTGCCCGGCATCTACCGCAGCCAGGCCAGTCTGGCCCCGGGCATCAAGGTGCGCATGGGCACCAAGCCCGCGCCGCATGCGGGCATGGGCGTGAGCCACTACACCTGGGCGTCTTCGCCGCTGCGCCGCTATGTGGACCTGCTCAACCAGTGGCAGATCATCGCGTGTGCGCGGCACGGCCGCACCGCGGCCCTGGCCGCACCCTTCAAGCCCAAGGACGCACAGCTCTTCTCGGTCGTGTCCTCTTTTGATGCGGCCTACACCGCCTATGCGGACTTTCAACGCGGCATTGAGCGCTACTGGACGCTGCGGTGGCTGGACCAGAACGGCATTGCGGAATTGCCCGCCACCGTCCTGAAGGACGGACTGGTGCGCGCGGACGAACTGCCCCTGGTCTTCAAGGTGGCCGGCGCCGAACCCCTGCCCCGCGGTGCGCGCCTGCTGGCACGCGTACAAGGCATGGACCTGTTGACCCTGGACCTGCATGCCACGCTGGCGGCGCGGCTTGACGAACCGGCTGCAGCTGGTGGCGGCAGTGAAGACGCCGGTGCCGAAGAGGACGAGGACGAGGACGACCTCACTGAGGCCTCCGCTCCGTTGGCCTTGGCCATTGATGTCACGGCGTCCGATGAAGACGCTGATGCGGCGGGTGGTTCAAACGGCTCATCTGGCGGCCCTGGGCAGGGCGTCAACACGGCGGGTACCAGCACATGATCGAGGCCGCAGCCGCGGACCTGTACGGCGTCATCGGCAACCCCGTGGCGCACAGTCAGTCGCCCTTCATCCACGAATCCTTCGCTCGGCAGTTGGGGCACCACATCCGCTACGAGCGGGTGCTCTCGCCAATGGATGACTTTCCGGCCACATTGGCAGACTGGGCCCGCCGTGGCGCGAAGGGCTGCAACGTCACCGTGCCCTTCAAGTTTGAAGTACCCAATTTGGTGGCGGGCTGCACCGCACGAGCCCAACTGGCCCGCGCGGCCAACACGGTGCGGTTCGACGAGGCCGGATGGCAAGCCGACAACACCGACGGTCAGGGCTTGGTCGCGGACATCCAGGACCATGCCGGACTTTCTCTGAAAGGCTGCACGGTGCTGCTGGTGGGGGCCGGAGGCGCCGCTGCCGGGGTCCTGGGGCCCTTGCTGGCGGCTCGGCCACGCGTGGTGGTGGTGGTCAATCGAACCGCCGACAAGGCGGTGGCACTGGCCGCATCCCATCAGGCTTGGGCAGCGGAGCACGGCAGTCGAGTGGTGGGTGGCTCGCTGGCCGAGGCAGCGGGTCTCTGCCCGCAGGGCTGCGAGGTGCTTGTCAATGGCACGGCCAGCAGTCTGGCCGGACAAGCCAGCCCGGTGGATGCCGGTCTGCTGCGCGCCGGCAGCCTGGCCGTGGACATGATGTATGGCCCTGCCGCCCAGCCTTTCTTGAACTGGGCGCGAGCCCAGGGCGCGCAGGCCCGCGACGGCCTGGGCATGCTGGTGGAGCAGGCGGCCGAAGCCTATGCCTTCTGGCGCGGTGTGCGCCCCCAAACGCCGGCGGTGCTGCAGGCGCTGCGCGGGCGTCTTCAAGGATGAACGCCCTGCGGCAGGTCGGTCGCCTATTGGCGTTGCTGGTCGTCTGCGCCCTCGCGTTGCAAATCTACTTTGTGCTGCGTGTGGCCCTGATGGCGCAGGTGGATCCTTCGTCCACCACCTTCCAGCGCACCCAGGCCGTTCGCATCCTGCAGCGCGACCAGCACCTGTCCTGGAACCACCAATGGCAAGACCTGAGCGCCATGGGCACCCCCCTGCCGCGCGCCGTGATTGCCAGTGAAGACGCTGGTTTCATCTCCCATGGCGGCCTGGACTGGGATGCCATCGACAAGGCGCGCGAACGCAATGAAAAACGCCAGGCACGAGGGCCTTCAGGCGGCGCAGCACGGGCACCGATGGGCGGCTCCACCATCACGCAGCAACTGGCCAAGAACCTCTTCCTCAGCGGCGAGCGCCACTACTGGCGCAAAGGCCAGGAAGCCCTCATCACACTCGCCATGGAAGCCCTGCTGAGCAAAGGCCGCATTCTGGAGATCTACCTGAACAGCGTGGAATGGGGCGAAGGCGTGTACGGTGCCCGCGCCGCAGCGGAGCACTACTACCGCACCGAACCGCATCGCCTGCTGCCACTTCAGGCCGCCCGCCTGGCCGTGATGCTGCCGGCGCCGCGCCGCTTCGAGAAACTGCCCCAGTCCCCCTATCTGGCGGGGCGGGCTGAAACCATTGCCGCGCGCATGCCCGCGGTGAACCTGCCCGAAGGCGTACGCCCATGAGTGCTCAGGAAGAGATTGCGGCGTCGGCCGCCACGTGGATCGTGGAGCACGGTCTGGACTACAGCGCCGCCTGCCGCAAGGCGGCCGAGCATCTGGGCCTGTCCGGTACGCGCGGCTTGACGATGCCCGACCACCTGGTGGTCGAGGACGCGGTGCGCGAGCACCTGGCCCTCTTCTTCGCCGACACCCAGCCCCAGGCGCTTCGGGTCTTGCGGGAGATGGCCGCCACCTGGATGCGCCGACTGCAGGACCACCAGCCCTATGTGGGCGGCGCGGTCTGGCGGGGTACGGCCACGGAAAACTCGCCCATCCTGCTGGACCTGTACACCGATGACCCGACCGGGCCTGAACTTGCCCTGATCGACCAGGGCGTGCCCTTCGAGACGGGACAGCGCGCGGGCCGAGGGCGCGAACCGGTGCCCGTGATCGGGCTGGAGGTGCCGTGCCCCGCACTGCGCACCACCATCCCCATCGAAATCAGCGTTTGGCCCCATGACGACCTCAGGGGTGCCCTCAAGCCCGATGCGCGCGGCGGCAGTTGGCGCGGCACACTGCAGGGTCTTGAACAGCGGCTGCGCGAGGCTTCTGCGCCATGAATCACCCCTCCCCTCCTCCCTCCACTGGACCTGAAAGCCGCGCCCCGGATTCCACGGCGCAAGGCGCGACCGCCACCAAACGGCGAACCTGGGTGGTGGCCCTGGCCGCGGTGACGGCGGGTGCGGCAGGGTCCTGGTGGAGCCGGTCATCCCCAGACCCGACATCAGGTGCCCACCCAAGCGCAGCGCCCGGCAGGAAGGATGCGTCAGGGGGCGTCGCCTCCAACGCCACCCAGCTGGGTGAGGACTTTTGGGCGCTTTCTCTGCCGCGGCCCGATGAACAGTCCCTTGCCTTGGTGGCGTTCAAGGGGCAGCCCCTGCTGATTAACTTCTGGGCCACGTGGTGCCCCCCTTGCGTTCGAGAAATGCCGCTTCTTGACGACTTTTACAAGCAGATGAAATCCTCAGGAATGCAGATGCTGGGTGTTGCGGTGGACTCACCGACACCTGTACGGAGTTTTCTGGGCAAGAACCCTGTGGAGTTTCCAGTGGTGCTGACAGGCGCTGACGGGGCAGGTTTGGCACGGGCACTCGGCAATGCCCAAGGTGGACTGCCCTACACGGTCTTGGCCGATGCGAGCGGCCGTGTAATGGCGCGGCAGATGGGTGAGTTGACGGCCGCGCAGTTGGCGCAATGGGCTCTGCTGATCAAGTAAGCCCCCCGAAGCCCGGGCGGTGTGCCGGTTGAACGGCCCCAGCCCCTTGATTGAGGGGCAGTAGACCGAAAATTCGTTTTATTTGATTCGAACTGACCCCAACTTCAGTCAACGTTGCCTCATCATCATTTGTCAAGCTTCATTTTTTGAACAAAAGAGGGCTTGAGCCCACCGTGTCGACTACACTTCGACGCTTTCCGGACTGAGCAATTCGCCGGAAAATGAGCCACAAATCGCGGCGTTTGGCTTCCGTTGAACGCTGCCGGCCCCAACTGGAGCCCGCATGGATCTGCGAAAACTCAAGACTCTCATCGACCTGGTCTCGGAATCCAACATCTCGGAACTCGAGATCACGGAAGCCGAAGGGAAGGTCCGAATCGTCAAAGCCGGCGCATCTGCTGTGGCCATGCCAACTGCGTTGGCAGCGCCCGTCGTCCCCGTGGTTGCCTCGCCGGCGACTGGTGCCCAGGCTGCAGGCGCGGCGGCACCCGCAGCTGCGCCCGTCATCGCTGAACCAACGGGCCACGCGGTCAAGTCCCCGATGGTGGGCACGTTCTATCGGGCTGCCAGTCCGGGCGCCAAGGCTTTTGCCGAGGTGGGTCAGCAGGTCAAGGAAGGCCAGGCAATCTGCATCATCGAAGCCATGAAGATCATGAACGAGATCGAAGCCGACAAGGCAGGCACGATCACGCAGATCCTATGCGAAAACGGACAAGCGGTCGAATTCGGCCAACCCCTGTTCATCATCGAATGACGATGATGCTGGCAACCGAGGCTGCGCCGCAGCCGGATTGCACGTCCTGCCCTGCAGGCCGGGGCGATTGAGCCGAGGCACCCATGTTCAAGAAGATTCTGATCGCCAATCGCGGGGAGATCGCGCTGCGGATCCAGCGCGCCTGCAAGGAAATGGGCATCCGCTCGGTGGTGGTGTATTCCGAAGCCGACCGCGACGCCAAGTATGTGAAGCTTGCCGATGAAGCCGTGTGCATCGGCCCGGCCCCGTCGGCGCAGAGCTATCTCAACATGCCGGCCATCATCTCCACCGCAGAGGTGACGGACGCAGAAGCCATCCACCCCGGCTACGGCTTTCTGTCAGAGAACGCCGACTTCGCCGAGCGGGTCGAAAAGAGCGGATTCGTCTTCATCGGCCCGACGCCCGAAAGCATCCGCATCATGGGCGACAAGGTCTCGGCCAAGCAAGCCATGATCAAGAGCGGCGTGCCCTGCGTGCCCGGTTCGCCCGACGCGCTGCCGGATGACCCCAAGGAAATCATCCGCATCGCGCGCTCGGTCGGCTATCCCGTCATCATCAAGGCCGCCGGTGGCGGTGGCGGGCGCGGCATGCGCGTGGTGCACACCGAAGCGGCCCTCCTGCACGCAGTGCAGACCACCCGCAGTGAGGCGGGTGCGGCCTTCGGCAACCCGGCCGTGTACATGGAGAAGTTCCTCGAGAATCCGCGGCACATCGAGATCCAGGTGCTGGCCGATGAACACCGCAATGCCGTGTGGTTGGGCGAGCGCGACTGTTCCATGCAGCGGCGTCACCAGAAGATCATCGAAGAGGCGCCGGCTCCCGGCATTCCCCGGCGCGTGATCGAAAAGATCGGAGACCGCTGCGCCGCGGCTTGCAAGAAGATCGGCTACCGCGGCGCCGGCACCTTCGAATTTCTCTACGAAAACGGCGAGTTCTACTTCATTGAGATGAACACGCGCGTGCAGGTGGAGCACCCGGTGACTGAACTCGTCACCGGCATCGACATCGTGCAGATGCAGATCCGCGTGGCCGCCGGACAGAAGCTGCCTTTCGCCCAGCGCAACATTGAGATGCGCGGCCACGCCATCGAGTGCCGCATCAACGCTGAGGACCCGTACAAGTTCACACCATCGCCGGGCCGCATCACCATGTGGCATCCGCCCGGTGGGCCGGGCGTGCGGGTGGATTCCCACGTCTACACCAACTACTTCGTGCCACCGAATTACGACTCGATGATCGGCAAGGTGATCTGCCACGGCGACACGCGTGACCAAGCCCTGGCACGCATGCGCACCGCCCTGTCCGAGACGCTGGTGGATGGCATCCAGACCAACATCCCGCTGCACCGGGAGTTGATGGCCGACGCCAAGTTCATCGAAGGCGGGACCAGCATCCATTACCTTGAGCATTGGCTCAACGAGCACCGCCGCTGAAGCAGCGCGGCTGCTGTCTTTCAACATGGCACTGACTGAACTCGTTCTGCGCGCACCGGCGCACCTCGTGGAGGATGTGTCCACCGCCTTGATGGACGAACTCGATGCCGTGTCGGTCTCGGTGGAAGACGCCGATGCGGACACGGAGGCCGAGCAGGCGCTCTTCGGCGAGCCCGGCATGCCGGCGCCGGCCGAAGGCTGGAACCGGTCCTGCCTGAAGGCAGCTTTTGAGAGCGAAGCGGCCGCCACCGAGGCTGCCACCCTGTTGTTGGCCCAGGACTGGAGCGCAGGGCTGAGCATCGAAGCCATTCAGCCGGTCCCCGAAGAGGACTGGGTGCGCCTGACGCAGTCCCAGTTCGAACCCGTGCCGATCACGCCAACCTTCTGGGTGGTCCCCACTTGGCACGAACCACCGGCACAGGCACTCCAGGTCATCCGCCTGGACCCAGGTATGGCCTTCGGTACCGGCACGCACCCCACCACACGCATGTGCCTGCGCTGGATCGCCACCCGCGGGCCCACGCTTCAGCGGTCCTGGGTCCGCATGTTGGACTATGGTTGCGGCTCGGGTATCTTGGCCATCGGCGCTGGCCTGTGCGGCGCGCGCGAAATTGATGCGGTCGATATTGACCCGGCTGCGGTGCAGGCCACGCAGGACAACGCAATGGCCAATGGCGTAGCCCTTCGCGCGGCCTTGCCGGATGCCGCAACGGGCGTCTACCCACTGGTGGTCGCCAACATCCTCGCCACGCCCCTGAAGCTGCTGGCCCCCCTGCTCTGTGGGCATGTGGAGTCGGGCGGGCATCTCGTGCTGGCCGGTATCCTGGCACGCCAAGCCGAGGAATTGAAGTTGGCGTATGCCCCCTGGCTGGCCCTGGAAGTCAGTGACGAGGAAGACGGCTGGATCCTCATGACCGCACAGCGCCACAGTGCCAGTGCGACGGGCCGCATGGCATGATGCGCGGATGAGTCTGGCCGCACGCTGCACCCACTGTCGCACCGTCTTCCGCATCAGCGGACCCCAGCTTGCCGCCGCGCAGGGATGGGTTCGCTGCGGGCAGTGCAACCACGTCTTTGACGCCACTTCGAATCTGGTCACACCCCAAGGCCAGGCCATCGAGGTTCCCACGGTGGATGTCCGTCAGCCGGTGACCCCACAGGCTGACCTCGCGCGTGCCGAACTGACCGCGGCCACGCCCAGCCCTGCAACGCCGTTCCAAGCCATGCCGGAAATCGACCTGGAGTTGCCGGACCTCGGCGCACTCAAGGCCGAGGCCGCTGCGGAAGTGGCACCGCAACCAAAAGCCACCGCTCTTCCTCAGAAGTCACCATCGGCGCTGGATCCTGCGCCGGTGGAGCCTGAACCGACGATCGCCTCGGACGTGCGGGTGGACGCGGAGCGTGCATTGGGCACCGACCCGGCAGCGATCTCTTCTTCCACTGCCAGGGACGCCTCACCGGAGACCGACCGTCCAACGCCACCGCGAGACCTGCGCGACCTGCGCGAACCCGCTTGGGTGGAGCCTCCCCCAACCTTGGACACCGTGCCCGACCGCACATCCATGGCCGGTGCACCGGATGTGCCAAGGTCTTCGGCCCAGCCTGCGCCACCGGGCAATCGATGGGGCGCTGCGCTGGTCGTGCTCTTGTGCACCACCTTGGCAGGCCTTGTGACCTACGCCGCGCGCGGCCACTTGGCACAGGCTTGGCCCGAAATGCGTCCCGCCATCGTCACCGCTTGTGCATCCATCGGCTGCCGACTGCCGGCGCTGCGCCTTATCGACGCGATTGAAGTTCAGGGCACCAGCCTTTCGCTGGATGACCAGACCGGCCACCACCGCTTGCGCGTCCAACTGCATCACCGAGGCGACTGGCCGGTGCAGACGCCGGCGTTCGACCTCAGCATCCTGGACGAGAGCGGCACCGTGATCGCGCGCCGGATGCTCGACCCCACCGAGTTCACGCCCGCCGCCGCCACGCTGGAACCGGGTGCCGACATGGACTTGACGATTGCACTGAACCTCAAGGCGCTCGAACCAGCGGCCATGGGCAGTTTCCGCGTCTCGCCCTATTACCCCTGACCGACCACACCCGACTGGAGCGCCACCATGCCTGCCTTGATCTGCGGATCCCTGGCCTTTGACACGATCACGAATTTCCACGGTCGCTTCGCACAGCAGATCCTGCCCGAGCAGGTGCACATCCTGAATGTGTCCTTCCTGGTGCCCACATTGCGCCGGGAGTACGGCGGTTGTGCGGGCAACATTGCCTACACCCACAAGGCCCTGGGTGCTGAGCCCATCGTGATGGCCACGCTGGGCTCAGATGGCCACGACTACCGCCAAAGGTTGACTGAACTTGGCCTGGACCTGTCCTGCGTGCGGAGCATCGAGCACAACTACACCGCGCAAGCCATCATCATCACCGACGAGTCCAACAACCAGATCACGGCCTTCCACCCCGGCGCCATGGGTGAAGCGCACTTGACGCCGGTGCCGACGAACCGCCAGGACATCCGCCTGGGCATCATCGCACCGGATGGGCGGGACGCCATGATGGTGCACGCCCAACAGATGCATGCCGCGGGCATCCCGTTCATCTTCGATCCGGGCCAGGGCCTGCCGATGTTCAACGGAGACGAGCTCAAGAGCTTCGTGCAGCAGGCCACCTGGGTGGCAGTCAACGACTATGAAGCCCGCATGCTTACCGAGCGCACCGGGCAGAGCCTGGAGGCGATGTCACGTTCGCACCTTCAGGGCATCATCGTCACGCTGGGCGCCGACGGATGCGAGTTGTGGGTTCAGGGCTCACGCACGCATGTTCCAGGGCACGCCGCACAAGCCGTCGTCGACCCCACTGGCTGCGGCGATGCCTTCCGCGCTGCCCTGCTCTACGGGCTGGAACACAACTGGCCGTTGGCGCGCTGCGTCGAATTGGGCAACCGCATCGGCGCCATCAAGATCGCGCACCGAGGTGGGCAGAACCACCCGGTGGATCGGGTGGCCCTGGGCTTGAACTGAAGTTTGTTCCAGAGGCCGAACGCCTCAGCCAAACAAACCTGGCGCCTGTTCCGGCCCCACACCATCGTCGGCGTAGAAACAGGACGGGCATACCGCCCGGTAGCGCTCATTGCCGCCAATCTCCACCTGCTCGCCCTGCAGCACGCGCCGTCCCTGCCCATCGATGCGTATGTTCATGGACGCCTTGCGGCCGCAGGCGCAGATCGTCTTCATCTCTTCCAAGTCGTCGGCCAGTGTCAGCAGGGTCAAGGCGCCCGGGAAACCGTCGCCCCGGAAGTCACTGCGCAGGCCGAAGCAGATCACGGGCAGGTTGTCGCGGTGGGCCATGCGGTGCAGTTGGCGCACCTGCTCGGGTTGCAGGAACTGCGCCTCGTCGATCAGCACACAGGCCACACCCTCGGCCAACCCTTGGCGACTGAACACCGTGTCGGGCCCGAAGGTTTCCACTGTGCGGTGCAAGCCCAAACGGGATCCAATCACGCCGCTTCCACTGCGATCATCATGCGCAGCGGTGAACAGGGCCACCCGCATCCCACGCTCTTCATAGTTGTGCGCAGCTTGCAGCAAGGCGGTGGACTTGCCCGCGTTCATTGCGGCAAAACGGAAGTGAAGCTTGGCCATGACGAACCGACTATAGCGGCCGCGTTCAAGCGCCCGTTGGGTTGTCCGACCGCGTGCGGCGCAGCACCTCTTCGAAGATCACGGGGTGGTGCGCCAGAGCCACATGGGGCCGCCCAAACACCGCCACCGACCGCGCCCCCGGCAGCGTGGCCGTGTTGGCGGGGAACACGATGTTGTCGCACACGCTCCAGAAGCAGGTGAAACGCGCTCGGCGCTGTTCGTTCTCGCGCGCGGCCAAATTCTGCAGGAAAGGGCTGAGCAACTGCATCTGCAGGGCCGCAGGCGAGCGGGCCATCATGGCCAGCGCGGTGCCGTGGTGGGGCGAACCGATGGTGATCACCTCATGTGCCAGAGCCCGCTCTTCAGGCTGCTCGGCCAGCCAGCTGCGGATCATCAAACCACCCATGCTGTGACCCACCAGCAGGGGTGCCATGCCAGTGGCGTCGAAGAGCCGTTGCCATGCGGTCTGAAGCCCTTGGGCCTGCAAGGCAATGTCCCCAAACGGCGGGCCGAGAGACACCGCGACGTGGGGCACATCCAACCGGCGCAGCCGTGCCATCCACGGGTTCCAAAAGCCCCGGTTGCACACGAAACCGTGCACCAGGAGCACCCCTCGGCGCCCGCGCGCATGCTCGGGCAGGTGGTCAGGCCAACGCTGGTGCGCCCAGGGTTGACGCCAGCCGAAGGTCTGAACGGAAGCCCACACTTCCTGCAGCCACGCCAACACCCACACCAACGCACCGGGGTAAGGCTCAACCGGAGCATGCGGATGACCCAGCGGTCGGCGGGTGCCCTCGCGTCGGGCAACGAGGGCTGCCCAAACCGTCTCCAGGGCCAGGACCGGCGCCTGGGGCACCACAGCCAACACCACCAACACACATCCTGCCCACCAACCCCGCAACACACAGAAGGTGATCCAGCCAAGGGCCACCAGGGCCGAGCTGATTGTCAACAGTTGCTGGATGCGCGCATTGGTCATCTCGCCATTCTCACCGGGCAAAACCGTCCAGATCCGTTGGCCGAACACCTCGGCCGGTTCAGGTTCCGCAGAACGTGCGGTGCGCAGTGGCCAGTTCAGGTGGCGCAGGCTCGCCATAGGCTTGAAGAGCCTCGTCGTCTTCCCACGGCCGCCGGACGGCATCCAGCAGCCTGTTGAACAGTGCCAAGTCCCCCTCACGGCTCGCAGCGCCCAGCGCATCCTCCACCAGATGGTTGCGTGGGATCACAAAGGGGTTGGCCCGGCGCAAGCCAGACGTATCCACCTCGAGATTCATTGCGCGGGTCTCGTGGAGCCAGGTCTCGATCCACTGGACAGCATCCTGGCCACCTTCACCAAAGCATTCGGTGATCGCCCTGTATTCACCGTTTGCGGCCTCACATAGACGACGCCATCCCAAGGTGTGGTCCACCCGGTGTTGGTGCATCAGCGCTTGCCAGAAAGTTGCCAAACTCCGCGCAGCCTCCAGCATCGACTCATCCTGCGCCGCACCCCAACCCAGTTTGTAGGACCACACGCTCGCCATGGCTCGGTTGAATTCAGCCTCGAACCCCTGGACCACCGCCTGCGCGCCCTGCAGCTTCTCGTCTTCCGTGCCCTTCATCACCGGCCACAGCGCGTCGGCCAGGCGCGCCAAGTTCCACTGCGCGATCGTCGGCTGATTGCCGTAGGCATAGCGCCCTTGCTGATCAATGGAGCTGTAGACCGTTGCAGGATCATGCGGCTCCATGAAGGCACACGGCCCAAAGTCGATGCTCTGGCCAGAGATGCTCATGTTGTCGGTGTTCATCACGCCATGAATGAACCCCACGCCCATCCACTGCGCCACCAACGCCGCCTGTTTCTGGCAAACGTGTTCCAAGAGACCCAATGCCGGGTCTTGCGCCTGGGCCGCCGCTGGCGCGTGCCGTGCCACGGCATAGTCCAACAGCCGCTGAAGCCTCACCGTGTCTCCACGGGCGGCAAAGAATTCAAAGGTTCCCACGCGCAGGTGGCTGTCGGCCACACGGGTGAGCACCGCCCCGGGCAGCGAGCGTTCGCGGTGCACCACGTCACCGGTGGCCACCACCGCCAGAGCACGCGTACTGGGGATTCCCAACGCATGAAGGGCCTCGCCAATCAGCACCTCGCGCAGCATGGGTCCCACCGCAGCTTTGCCATCGCCGCCCCTGGAGAACGGTGTTCGTCCCGACCCCTTGAATGCAATGTCACGACGGCGGCCCTGTACGTCGATCACCTCGCCCAGCAGCAGCGCGCGCCCATCCCCCAGCTGCGGTGAAAAACCACCGAACTGGTGGCCCGCGTAGGCCTGTGCAATCGGCTGTGCGCCTTCGGGCACTTGATTGCCGCTGAATACGGCCTCGCGCTGTTCCAGTGGCCATTGAACAAGGTCACCACCAAGCTCGTTGGCCAAGGCCCCGTTGAAGAACAACTCGCGTGGGCGCGGGGCCTGTGCAGGCTGCCACGGCGCGAAGGCGCCTTCTAGTTCGCAGGCGTAGGTGTTGTCGAAGATCATGAGAGCGACGGCGCTTGAAGATTCAACATTGTGCTCGTTGACGCGTCCTGCACTGGACGGAACCCCGCAACGAAAAAAGGGGCAGGCCTTTCGGCCAACCCCTCTTGGATGAATTCCTTGATTGGGAATCGACTCAGAGTCCGTCTTCACCCGTGCGGTACTTCGCCGAAAACGCGACCGTATGCTGGGCATACTGAGCACGCGTCACGTTGCTCGAAGGTTTGAACACCCAGTTCGAACCCTCCATCACCGGGATGATGATGCCGTTGGCGATGGCCTGTTGCACGTAGCCGCGATCCACGTTGGTGAGCATGGCCACATCCGACACCGTCACAGACGCGGTCGCACCCCGCGGCGTGTAGGTCACAACACCCGTGTGCTGCTGAGCGGCGGCCACCGCGGCCGGGCCCAGTGCCTTCACCAGTGATTGCGCCACGTCCAAGCGAGACACCGTTCCGTCGGGTTGGAATACCCGCTTGCCGCCCGCGAGTTTCAACGACATGACCGAAGGAGTCCGATGGGTCAAATCCCGCAGCACACCGCCGGCCGCCAGAACCGACTCCACCGCCGGATACAGAGGACTCGTCGGGGCTACATCCGCTGCCGACTGGCTGGTGGCCGTAAACGGCAGATGCTGGCGAATGTTGGCCCCCATCACCAGGTACTGGGCCAATTCCGCACGGGTCAACGGCTCATCCGGCGCAAAGTTGTTTGCGGCACGAGAGTCCATCAGCCGCCTTGAAATGGCAGCCTCGATCGACGTCCTCAGCGGATGGGAGGCCACCGCACTGCCCAGACCCGTGAAGCCGCCGCTGGCGAGCGTTGAGATCACCACGTCAAAGGTCTCCGGCGCGCCCAATCCATCGGTGAGACCCAAGGGGTCCAGTGCGACCCCGGAAGCCGTGCCCACGCCGCGAACGGTGACCTGCCAGTCCTGCCCATCGGTGGTCGAGTCAACCGGTGCGCTCGCGGTCACCGTGTCACCCAACACCGGCAGTGCAACGCTGGAACCATAGCGGTTGCCCTTGGGGTCGATCAGGACCACGGCGACAGGGTTGGCAGTCGACACCACGCGTGCGGAAACCTTCATCACCCCCTTTTCCACTTTGAACGACTGAGAAGCGGTCTGTCCCCGAACTGGTACGAAGCTCACCTGTTTGGTCATCGGCTCGCCACCAGGCAACACGACCTCATTGGCTTTCCAGGTGCGCGGCTGACCGGGATCCACCGTGGATAGGGTGGTGGCGCCGAAGTCGTTGCGCAAACCGGCGGACATGGCCACCGCGGCAAAGGCGTTCAGGTGGCCTGCTCCGACTTCCCAGGTGTCACGCCCGGACATGTTGGTGGCGGTGGCCTTGAGGATCTCCTTGACCTGCAAGGGGTTCAGGTCCTTGTTGGCCTCCAGCATCTGCGCCACAACCCCCGTCACGTGGGGCGCAGCCATTGAGGTGCCACTGCTCAGCGTGTAGTAGGGCAACTGCGCCGGCGCAATCATCGCCGCGTCGTCCTGGGCTGCCAGGGCAGGCAAGGCGCCCGTGACTGCCCGCGTGGAGACGATGTTGACGCCCGTGGCGACGATCGTGGGCTGGTTGTGGTAGGTCCATTCCGATCCATCGGGCATCGTGAACTGGCCTTTTTCACCACGCTTGCCGCGCGAAGAGAAGCCTGTCAGCACGCCATCCTTCTCACCGGCACCCACCGAGATCACCCAGGGCGCCTGTGCGTATGGGTTGTGCGTGTCTTCGCCAGGGCCGTCATTGCCGGCGGCGAACACCGACACGATACCGGCCTTGTAAAGGTTGTAGGTGGAGATACTCACCGGGTCGGTCGCATCGAACTTGCCGCTGCTGCCCCAGGAGTTGCTCACCACGCGAATCGGTGTGCGATAGGAGAATTGGTTCGTCAGGGCGTAATCCAAGCCCCCTACGGCGTCCAGGACCAGCAGCACGCCACCCGAGCCATAGCCCACGATATCGGCGTTCGGCGCGGCACCCTTGAAGCGCCCACCGGATGCGGCACCCGTGCCGCCGACCGTTCCCGCGCAGTGCGTGCCATGGCCGGAACCCAAGTCGGTGTTGATCTGGTTCTTGATCAGCACTATCGGGGTCAGATCGGTGCCGAACATATTCTGCGCGGCCTGCACGTTGTCCACCACCTTGGTGCCCATCGGCAGATCCGGGTTCGTGGTGTCGATGCCCGAGTCGTTCACCACAACCGTCACGCCCCTGCCGGTGAAGGTGTTGGCACCCGTGCGGCGAAGCAAGGAAGGCTGGTCCAGCACCCGTGCAGAACCGGAGATTTGACGCTGCTCGAGGTTGAAGTACTTCAGCGGCTTGTTGTAGTAGATGGACACCACATCCGAGCGCTTGGCCAGTTGCTTGATGCGGGCCGGCGTGGCCAGGGCACCCATGATGGGCAGCGAGCGCATGGTCACGCCCTTGGTGATGCCCAAGGACCGAACGGCATTGACCTGAGCAGGCGTCACCGGACCGCTTTGCTTGAAGCTCACCACGACCTGCAACTGGTCGGTGGCCTTGGCCTTGGTCATCAGCTTGTTGAGCAGCGGGTCGATGCGGGCATCGGCCAACGCCAGGTCGCTGGCCAGCAAAGCAACCGAAAGAGCTGTGATCTTCACCCAATTTGCGGTCCAAGTCGCCATTGATAGATCCCTTGAGGCGCCCCGCACCGCGCGGGGCAACATGGGCCGGAACTATTGACGACGCAGGCAACTTGCAACACCCCGTGGTCGGGGGTGAACCACCTGATCAGGGGGGTGTGATCACCCCACAGTCTCAGGAGTGAACGCGGTTGGGGCCCACCGTAAGCGTGACTGCTCCAACTCCCTGGACATGGCCTTCCAGCCGGTCACCCGGCACCACCGCCCCCACCCCTTCAGGGGTGCCGGTGTAGATCAGGTCACCGGGCTGCAAGCGGTAGTACAGCGACAGGTCCGCGATGATCTCCCGGATGTTCCAGATCAGCTTCGACACGTCCGAACGCTGGCGCGTCTGGCCGTTGACCTCCAAGGCAATCTCGCCCTTCTCAATCACATGCCCAGGCATGGGCACCACCTCGGAGCACACCGAGCCTTCCTCGATGTCCTTGCCCAGATCCCAGGGGCGGCCCTTTTCGCGGGCGATCAACTGCAGGTCGCGCCGCGTCATGTCCAGACCGCAGGCATAGCCGTAGATCAGCTCATGGGCCTTGTCGGCGGGCACTTCAAATCCTTCGCGGCCGATCACCAGCACCAGTTCCATCTCGTAGTGGTAGTCCTTGGTTTGCGGCGGGTAGGCCACCGTGGCACCGCTTTGCACCAGCGTCTGTGGCGACTTGGTGAAGTAGAAGGCGCGCTCGGCGGCCTTGTCCACCGGGCGGCCCATCTCCACCGCATGGGCGTGGTAGTTGCGGCCCACACAGAAGATGCGGTTGATCGGTAGGCGTTGCGCGCTGCCGCGCACAGGCAGGCTGGCCACGGGCGGCGGGTTCCAGAGGTATTGGACGTCGGACATGAATGGATCCAGTAGAGGTTGAATGAATCGGCTGAAGGCGCCCATTGCAGGCTTTACGGACGCACCTCGTACACGCCCAGCTTGCGGTGGAGGGGCGCTTCGTCGGCAATGAACAAAAAGGCGGGATGGGTGGTCGATCGGTTGCTCAGCGTCACGGCTTCGTAGCCCGGCGCGCAGCAGGTGTCGGCCTCGGCCAACTGGAAACGCTGGTCGACGATCTGCGCGTCGACCGTGCCTTCAATCAAGTGGAAGACCTGGGCCGGTGAACGGGCCGGCAGCTTCAGCGTCTGGCCAGGGCGCAGCATCATCGCGCCAAATCCCAGGTTGTTCTGCACATCACGTCCCGTGTCGGGGTTCACGTAGGTCACCTGAACCGCCTGCAGCTCAGGCTGGCTCTGGGCCAGGGCCACCAGGGCGGCGCGCGTGTCCTTCCAGGGATAGCGCAGCATGGGGTAAGCCTCGCGGCCGCGCTCGAACCAGGGCGTGGGCACGATGCCGCCGGCCGCATAGGCTTGGTCGCCGCGCCCGGGCTTGACGTGCTGCCGCTGGCCTTCCTCGGAGTAAGACACCTCGCCGTAGACCATCAGCGGCAGGTCTAACACGTCGAGCCACACCACCGGCTCATCACCGGTGTGCCCATGCTCGTGCCACTGTCCGGTTGGCGTGAGGATCAGGTCACCGCGCTCCATCGGGCACTGCTCGCCATTCACGGTCGTGGTGGCGCCGCGCCCCTCCACGATCATGCGCACGGCATTGGGCGTGTGCCGGTGCGCCGGCGCCCACTCCTTGGGCAGCAGCAACTGCATGCCCAGGTACAGCGCGGGGCTGACCTTCATGTTGTCCAGGCCGTGGCCGGGGTTGGCCAGCACCAGCACGCGGCGCTCGGCCTTCTCCATGGGGGTGAGCTCGCCGGCGCGCATCAGCAAGGGGCGCAGGGTGGCATAGGGCCAGTGCACCGGGCGGGTGTTGCGGCTGGGCACCCCGGGCGGCAGCAGCGCGCGCAGGTTGGGCCAAAGCGGCACCAAGTTCAGCCGCGTGAGTTCATCACGGTAGTCCTGCGGCAGGTCTTCCAGTCGTCCCAATGCGTGCATCATGTGTCCCCTCTTGAATTCAGTTGTGCGACTGGCTCAGCCTTGTTGCAGGCAGTTGCCCACATTCCAGCCGTACAGCCATTCAATGGCGTCGTAGAAGCGTTCCTGGCTGCGGCCTCTCCACAAGGAATTGCGCACCAGTCGTTCCACACCGGCTGCATGGTAGAGCCGACCCATCTCGCGGCCCGACAGCACGATGCGCGCCGTGCGGGCCACGCGGTTGTGCTGGTAGAGCTGCAGGGCCTTGTCCCAATCGTGGTCGCAGGCCTTGAGCGCTTCACCCAGCGTCACCGCGTCTTCCATCGCCATGCAGGCACCCTGGGCCATGTACTGGGTGGTGGGGTGCGCGGCGTCCCCCAGCAGCGTGGTGCGGCCGAACACCCAGTTGCCGATGGGCTCACGGTCGGCCGTGGCCCAGCGCTTCCAGCTCTTGGGCAGTTCGATCAACTGGCGCGCCTTGGGGCTGATGCCCTGAAAGTAGCTCTCCACCTCTTCCTTGCTGCCGTCGGTGACGCCCCACTGTTCCTGCTGCCGGCTGTGGAAGGTGACGACCACGTTGTACTGCTCGCCCCCGCGCAACGGGTAGTGCACCAGGTGGCATTTCGGCCCGGCCCAAAGGCTGGCTGCGTTCCAGCGCAAGTTTTCGGGGAAGTCGGCCTTGTCCACCACCGCGCGGTAAACCACATGGCCGGTGACGCGCGGCGGGTCATTCACGTACTGCTCCCGCACCACCGACTTGCCGCCATCCGCACCAATCAGCGCCTGCCCTGTCCAGCGCTTGCCGTTCTGGTCGATGGCAGTCACGGTCTTGTTCGCGTCGTCCTGCTCAATGCGCTGCACGCGGACGTTGGTGTGGAACGTCACGCGGCCACTTTCCTGCGCGCCTTCGAGCAGCGAAAGGTGCACGTCGGCGCGGTGGATGACGGCATAGGGGTTGCCGAAGCGTTGGCGAAACGCTTCGCCGGTTTCGATGCGGCCCACCAGGGACTCGTCGATGGCATCGTGCATCACCATGCATTCGGTGTAGACCGCGCGGCTGCGGGCCTTGTCACCCACGCCCAGGGCGTCGAATGCGTGGAAGGCGTTGGGGCCGAGCTGGATGCCCGCGCCGATCTCGCCGATTTCCGGGGCCTGCTCAAGCACTGTGACGGTGTAGCCCTGGCGAACCAGCGCCAGCGCGGCGGCCAGGCCACCAATGCCACCGCCGGCCACGATGACGGGCATGTCCTGTTGGGATTTGCTCATTGCCGTCTCCATTTTGAACTCATATCATCAGTACACTGACGAAAAGTGTAGTGATAACATCGAAATCAATCATTAGGGTGAACCCTTACCTGGGTACATTGATGGGCCAGAGCAAAGCCAATTCCCACCAAGTCGATCTCGACGACCTGCCCGGTCACCACATCCGGCGCCTGCAACAGATTGCCGTGGCCCTGTTCCTGCAGGAGACCGAAGCCTTCAACCTCACGCCCGTGCAGTACGCCGCACTCAAGGGCGTGGCCGCTGCGCCAGGTATTGATCAACGCACCTTGGCGCGCACCATCGGCCTGGACACCTCCACCACCGGGGGCGTGCTGGACCGCCTGGAAGCCCGCGGGCTGCTGCAGCGCAACGCCAACCCGGATGACCGCCGCGTGCGCCTGTTGACCATGACAGCCGAGGGACATCAGCTGCTCAAGCAGATCACACCGGCCATGTTGCGGGCGCAAGAGCGCATCCTGGAGCCCCTGCCCGCAACGGAGCGCAAGCAGTTCATGCGGATGTTGCGCACGGTGGTGGAGGCGAACAATGCCCTCAGCCGCGCACCCAGCGATGCCTGAGCCCCGGCGCTGACCGGCACTGCAGGCATTGCGTGGAGCGGCGTTCGCCGCACGCATTCAAGTCCAGGATCCCAGCCCGAATTCGGGTTTTCACTCATACCCTCCATATCGTCCGCACACATACACTAAGTGTACTGATCATAAGCATGGTGAATAAAAGAAGCTGCCAGCACCGTGCAAACCACGTCTGAAACCACCCTCACGAGGAGACAAACCATGACCAGCCGCCGCCATCTCTTGCTTGCAGCCGCCCTCAGCCTGTACGCCACCGCACCCGCCATCGCACAGGTGTTCCCCAGCAAGCCGGTGACCATCTACACCGCCTTCGCCCCCGGCAGCGGCCCCGACGCCGTGCTGCGCTTGGTGGCCGAGAAGCTGGGCAAGACCTGGAAGCAGCGCGTGCTGGTGGAGAACCGACCCGGTGGTGGCGGATTCATCGCCATGGAAGCCGCGCGCCGTGCCGCGCCGGACGGGCACACGCTGCTGCAGTTGGACAGCGAGCACCTGGCCGCCGTTCCGCACCTCTACAAGGCGCGCAACTTCGACACGCTCAAGGTCTTCGACCCCGTGGCCACGCTGTTCCGCACCAACTTCTTCATTGCCGTGCCCACTGACTCGAAGTGGAAGACGGTAGCCGACCTGGTGGCTGCCTCCAAGGCCGCGCCGGGGCGCCTGACCTACGGGTCTTGGGGCGTGGGCAGCCCGGGCCACCTGGGAGGCGAGCGCCTGGAACTGCTCACCTCCATCGACATGCAGCACGTGCCCTTCCGTGAGGTGTCACAGTTGTTCACCTCTGTGGCGGCCGGTGAACCTTCGTGGAGCTTTGCCACCCTGCCCTCCAGCCAAGGCCCCTACAAGGCCGGCCGCATCCGCTATTTGGCCGTGGCCGCGCCCAAGCGCCAGCCCCAGATGCCCGACGTGCCCACCGTGGCCGAAGCCGGTGGCCCGAAGGACCTGGAAGTGAACTCCTTCGTGGTGCTGGTGTCTCCCAAGGGCGTGAGCCCTGCCGTGCGCGACCGCATCAACGCCGATGTGGCAGCCGCATTGGCCGAGCCCGACATCAAGGCCCGATTCGAGACCTTCGCATTTGAAAGCCCGGGCTGGTCGCCCGCTGAGATTGAAAAGCAGGCGGCCATCAAGAGCAAGGTCTACAGCGAACTGATCGCGCGCAAGAGCATCAGCCTGGAGTGACCTTTGCGCCGAGGTGTGGGCCGAGATCGAGCCCACACTCGCATGCGCCATGCGGCCGGACTTCCGGTGCGCGGATCAGGGGCGCCGCATTGGCGGAACTCCATCGTCTCGTGCCCGCTCATCGCACTGGCGCCTGGGATGCCATTCGCAAACCTGTGCTGATGGTCACGGGGACGCGGGACACGGAACTTGGCGGCGCATCCTGGGTGACGCGAACAGAAGCCTTCGACAACATGCCTCCGGGTTGCAAGTGGCTGGGCGTGATCGAGGGCGCCACCCACATGCACTTTGCCGGGCGAGGCGATGGTTCGCAGCAGACCTAGGGCATCGTGACCCGGTTGACGGCGGCCTTTTTGGATGGCGTGGATGGTGGGGATTGTTCGCGGCCTTCAGCTGAACCGGGCCTTGCCATCAGGACGAAGTAGATTCAAAGGGTCGAGTGCAGGGTGTAAAGGCAGGCTGCGGTCCACAGTTCCTCAAAGGCAGAGTGCCATGCTCTGCGCAAGGAGGGGTGACCCTTCGCGAGGAGGCTCTGGCGCAACCCACATCTGGTAGAGGTTGACCACACCAAGCTTCGCCGAGTCGCGCTTGGCCCAGCACAAACCGGCCGGCAACTCTCCCACCCGCGCCAGGAGGGGAAGATCAAGGCCAGAGGTGGCCGCAGCAGCGAGACGGGATTGCCACACTTCCGGCGGGCGCGCCGCCTCCAGTGCGTGTGCGCCTCCGAAGGCGTCAGGAGAGTCTAGAAGTGAAGACAGGCGCAGATCGCGATAAGGCTCCCACACCGTTAGAAAAAACAAGTCAAGCAGGCACGGCATGGACCCGCTCCCAACGTGGCTGCCCCTGGCATTCGACATGACGACACTCTATGGGTTCGAAGCCAAGGCGATGAAGCAGCTTGACGTTGCCAAAGGACTGCGCAGTGTCACGCACGGTCCAGAAGGTAGTCTCCACAGCTTTCAGACGCGAAACATCAAGTGACTGAACGCGCTCGGGCGGCGAGAGCTCATGCATATGGCGAAGATGCTCTTCCAGGAGGGCATGCACGGCTTGGCTGCCGATGCCTCGCCGCCAGTATTGGCTGTTGAGTTCGTATGCGACGTAGGCGCAATGATCTGTAAGGACCGTGGCTTGCACTTATCCTGCGCCCCGCAGGCAAGGTGGCCAGCCGTTGACGCTCAGGTTGAACGACCAGTCAGGCTGCACTCTCGCGGCCCCTGACCAGCGCCCAGCGCTCGTGATCACGCCACTTACCCCCAAGCTTGAGGTACGCCGGCGAGTAGCCCTCCTTCTTGAAGCCGCAACTTCGAACCAATGCGATGGAACTCACGTTCGAGGGCTGGATGTTGGCTTCAAGGCGGTGCAGTCCAAGTTCGCGGAAGGCATGACGCGTCACAAGGGACAGGCCCTTCTTCATGAAGCCACGGCCTTCGTGACCCTTGAAAACGAAGTAGCCAAGATAGCCACTCTTGAAGACCCCATAGATCACGTTGGTGAGATTGATGGCGCCAACCAACTCACCAGTGTCAGTGAGCGAAACGACGAACCCAAAGTGATGCCGGGTGTCGAAGCGCGCGATGTAGCGGTCGAAGGCGGCGGCGTCGCAAGGCGCTGTGGCCCACGGACGATGAAGTTGTCGGCTTCGGCGAGCGGCAGCAGTGAATGCTGGGAGGTCAGTGGATTGAACGGCGCGAACGGCAATCATGCGAGGTGAGCAGCCTAACGTTTGAGCTGAGGGTTCGTGCCTTCGTGGCGCCTGACCCACGAGGCGAATGATGACAGCAAGCGTCTCGCGGGCCAAGTGCCACACCGACGCGCGTCCCCTCGAGCGAAGGTTTAGGTCTCGCCCTGCGTGGCATCACTTGGCGTGAAGTGGCAGTTGAAGCAGCGCGGAACTACAGAAGGCTGATGTCTCTTGGAGTCACCGTGCGTGGGACCGTCGACGTACTGATCGCAACTCGGATGACCACCTCACTCGGGTGAGCGAGTAAAGACGGGGCTCATGGGTCGTTTTTCAGATGGGTGCATCAAGCCGGTAGTGCACCACCACCTGACGCTTCCCACTGGTCTCGTTGACCTTCTCGTGGGATAGCCGTGCACCCAACTTCTCCACTGCCCGACGTGACCGAAGGTTCTCGCTTCCGATGTGGAACCAAACGCTTGAGGCGGTCTGGAACGCATGCTCAAGCATCAAGTTCTTGAGCTCGGTGTTGGTCGGTCCTCCCCAATGTCGCGTGACCAGAAAGGTGTAACCGATCACGACGCTGCGATCGGCTGGGTTCCACTGATAGAACCGCGAGGACCCGATGCAATGGCCGGTCGTGTTTTCCAAGACCATCAGCAGGCCACCCGTCCGGGCGGCGGTGTCCCAGAACTCAGTCTTGAACACCTCGCGGCGGTACCGGTTCGGTGAGGGATGCTGAGCCCAAACCGCAGGATCTGCCGCCGCCGTGAACACCGCATCAAAATCCTCAATGGTGGCAGGTCGGACCATGATGGTCGGCCCGCCCAAATTGGGCTGGCTATCGAAAGTGCTGGTTTGCATGGGAAGCTCAGAGTCGAGATCTCACTGCCCCTTGAACAAACCCTGAAACGGCCGCGACACCGTGAGTTGATCGGGGCAGCCGCGCAGCTTGAGCACCATGCCCCCGGCATCGTCGCGTATGGCGCTGGCGATCTGGCTGCTGGCCACGATGACCGAGCGGTGAACCTGCTGGAACTGCCCCGGGTTCAGCTGCACCAGCAAATCCTTGAGCGGCGTGCGCAGCAACGCCTCGCGCTGCTCGCCGTCTTCGCGGTAAACCACGCGCGTGTAGCGCGCATCCGATTCGAAATACACCACATCGGCCACCCGGATGATCCGGATCTCCTTGCCGATGCTGGCCTGCAGGGTCTCCGGCTGAGGCGGGCGGGCCGGAACCAGGCGCGACAGGAGAGCCTGCAGGGCTTCGGCCTGCGCGGGCTCCGAGGTGGGCCGTGCCAGGCGCTGCTTCAGGCGCTCCACCGTCTGCGCCAAGCGCTGTGGCTCCACCGGTTTGACGAGGTAGTCCACCGCGCCAGTCTCAAAGGCCTGCAGCGCATGGTCGCCATAGGCGGTCACGAACACCACCGGGCAGCGCCCCTCGATCTTCTGCGCCACCTCCAGACCTGTCATGCCAGGCATGCGAATGTCCAGGAAGCAGGCATCGGGCTGGTGCTGCAGCCACTGGTCCCAGGCATCGGCCCCGTGCACGGCTTGGGCCACGATATCGGCCTCGGGCCACGCTGCGTACAGCGCATCGGCCAACTGCTCGCGCATGGCGGCTTCATCATCGGCAATCAGGATGCGGGGCATCAGGCCTCCTCGAATTGCAGTTCGGCCCGCGTACCGCCCGTGCTCAGCGCTTGAAGGGTGAACCGGGCCTTCAAGCCGTAATGCTGCTGCAGGCGCTGGCGCAGGTTCGACAAGCCCACCTGATCGCATGCCTCGGGCGACAAACCCAAACCATCGTCTTCCACGCGAAGCCACCAGCCGCCCGTGGCCAAGTCACCGCGCCCACTGCTCAGGTTGAGCCTGCCGCCCTCGATCTTGGGCTCCAGGCCATGCTCGATGGCATTCTCGACCAAGGTCAGCAGCAGACCGGGCGGAACCTTCTGCGCCGCGCACTGGGGATCCAGTTCAATCTCGAAACTCAACCGATCACCCATGCGGGTCTGCATGATGGCCAGGTAGTGCGCCGCCGCCCGCACCTCGTCGCCCAGCGGCACCAACGGTCGACCCAGCATCTCGGTGCTGCCACGCAGAAATCCCGTGAGTTCGCGCAACAGCGGCCCGGCCCGCGGGTCGGCCCTGTCGACCCAATGCTGCAGCGTGGCCAGTGTGTTGAATACGAAGTGCGGGTGGATCTGCGCCTGCAGTAGGCGCAGTTCCGTCTCGGCGGCCACCGCGCGTACCGCATCGCGTTCGGCCAGCAGTTGCAGTCGCTGCAGACGCTGGGCACGAGCGGTCTTTCCTGCCCACGACACCATCGCCACCACCACGATGAGCCCCACCAACAACAGAAGCGCGGGCAAGGCCCCCCTCTCGGCGGCGTGCTGCAGGCGCGCCCAATCAACATCACCGTGGCGGACCCATTGGCCGAACACCAAGCCCACGACTGCACCGGCCACGCCCACCAGCATGCCCCAGCCAAAGCCGGCAACGAGTTTGGATGTACCTTTGCGCTTGGGTGAAAACCAAGCCCCGAAAATGACCCAGGTCAAGGCCAACCACAGCACGCTGGCCAGGCCAATGGCCTTCAGCCAGGTGACATCGAGCCCGGCCCGAACACCCAATACCGCGCCCAAGCCACCTAGCGCCCAGCCGAACCATGCAAACAACCCGCGTCGGGTGTAGAGAAACTGGTCGACCTCCTCGATCTCTCGGGCCAGTTCGGGATCGTCCCGCCCGATACGCTCGTAGTGGGGCTGGGCCCAGCGGTAGTAGGCACGCTGCAGGCGGTTGCCCGTCGCCAGGGAGTTGCCGGTAGCCAATGGGTTGGTGCTCATCATGGCTTAGATTGTGCAAAGCCTGCAGCGACCGGTGAAGCGAAAAGCGATCAGGCATGCCGCGAGATTCATGAACCATAGCTCTGGACGTATGAGTCGCAGATGTCGATTTGCAGCGGTCTTCTTTCGCGGAGGGTCAGGGGGCCGGGCGCGCGGCGTCGGTGGTTGCCGAAACGCTTGGGATGACCAATGCCAGGTTGAAGATGAAGCGCGACATAACCTCTTGACGGTTCACAGCTAGCCCGCCGGTACAGGTAGAACACGCACAGTCGCTTCTATGATTGCTCGCTCCTCTGCGTCCTCAAGCGCGGCCGTTAGTCGGGTAGCTTCGTTGTAGTGCCGAGCGTGATCCGCGGCGTTGCCGCTTGCTGATGCAACATTCGCTGCAACGGCATGCGCCAGGGCGCGCTCCCATGGCTTGGCGGATTCCCCAAGAAACACTGGCAAACACCTTTCCAGGTAGGGAGCGGCAGCGCTCGGTTGCTTGAGCAAGGCATACGTATGTGCGAGTAGTTGCGCCGCATGTATCTGCGTGTTTGCATCGCCCACGATGCCCCAGAAGTACATTGCTCCGTGTGCCGCATTGAGCATCTCTTCGTCCTCAGCTGCAGTACGAGCATGCTGCTCTGAAAGTGACCAAGCGCGATTGTTCGCTTGACTCGCGAGACGACGCTGCCAACGAACTACTTCTTCGGGGGACGGCTTTTCAGTCACGACGACCTCCTCAGTGTTGCTTGCGCTGCCTAACGTTTGAGCTAACCGGTACGGCGCGGCATGGCACCCTTTCCGCGAGGCGGATGATGTGAAGAAGTGCCTCGCAGCCAGGGTGCCGTGCCGTGGCGTGTCCGATTGAGCGAAGAGTTAGCCGTCGCTGCCTGTGCGCTATTTGCCGGCAACCGCCAGCAGCGCCTTCGGGTTGGTACGAGCAATGGTCAGCAACGTGCGCGCAGCACCACTTGGCTGCTTACGACCTTGTTCCCAGCCTTGCAAGGTGCGCACCGACACGCCCAGCAGCGCCGCGAACTGGCTTTGGGACAAGCCAGTCTTCTCCCGCGCCTCGGTGGCGGGACTGTAGGCGACACGGACCTTGCCAGACTTCATTTCGCGAATGGACTGCAGGAGTTCGGCGCCAAGATCGCGGCCGGCCTCGTACTTGGCAAGTTCCTTGGCGGACAGAGGACTAGTCTTCGAGGGCACGACGGATCTCCTTGAGTACAGCACCGGTGAGGTTGTCGGTCTTGGACTTCGCGTACAGAGTCAGAAGCACCAGTTCTTCAGCCTCGTTCCGAATGAAGTAGATGACCCTGACTCCGCCTGACTTACCAGTGCCCTGACGCTTCCAGCGGACCTTGCGAATGCCACCAGACTCCGGCACGACATCGCCGGCTTCCGGGTTTGCTGAGAGGAACGACGCGAACTCGCCGAGTTCATCCTCTGTCCAGTACGCGGGCCACTGCTTCTGAAAGAGCAGGGTCTCGACTACGGTGAACATCACAGAACTATACGCCTAAGGCGCACAGCTGTCGAGCCCCCGGGTGCTTGCGACGGCCAACGTTCGAGTTAAGCCGCAGTGGCTGAGCAGCTAGCATGCTTAAAGGCACTGCTTTTCACTCAATTGACTCGCTCAAGTTCAGCGAGAACAGCCTCGGTTAGTTCAAAGCGTAAGTCGACGCAATCGAATCCACTTCGATAACCATTTGGCCAACTTGCCATGACTTCGAATCCGCTCTTCACATAGAAGCCAGCGATGTGCGGTGTTGTGAACCGTTGCGAAAGCCCCGGATGGTGATCCGGCCGCGGTGGCTACGCCACGGGCCAAGCCGCCGCAGGCGTCCGTGCGATGGCTCTCGAAGACCACAGTGCTGTTGAACTTTCCCACCTTCCATCCGTCTGCCGAAGCACAGGTGCGCGAACTCTTCAAGAACAACCGCAACCGCCTGGCGCAGACACCCCACTGGATCATCGATGTTCGCCGCAATGATGGCGGGAGCGACAGCACCTACCATCCCATCGTTCAAGCAGTCGTCGGCAATTCGCTTCTTCACCACATGGTGGAATTCCTGGCCACGCCGGCCAATATGGAGTCCACCTTGCGGGTTTGCGAGATGGAGGCGCCCGGCGACGCGGACTGCGTCAAGTGGGCCCAATCGATGGTCGAGTTGATGCGCGCTGCCCCACCAGGGTCTTACGTGCTACCTCCGGGCTTGAAGAGCGCGGTGATCCGCGTTGAACCGGAACCGCCCGCGCGCAAGCGGCCTCAGCGCGTGGCCGTCTTGATCGACAAGGACTGTGGCAGTTCCTGCGAACAGTTTGCCCTGACCATGCGGCAAAGCTGGAACGTCAAGCTGATGGGAAGGCGCACCTACGGCGCGCTCGACTATTCCAACCTGCGCCCGCACCCCTTGCCGTCCGGACAGCGGGTGCTGCAGTACGCCACCTCCCGCTCGCTTCGCCTGCCTCACCTTCCCGTGGATGCCGTGGGTGTGCTGCCCGATGTGCTTCTGACGCCGCCGGTCGATGAGGCCGGGCGCGAGAGGGAAGTTGCATTCGTCCGCGCGCTGCTCGAGGGTCGGCCGATGGACCCGCCGCCGGGGCGGTGAACGCGGCCTGCATGTGAACCGTCAAACCACGACAGCGCCCATCCGCGCCCGTACATCACCAAACGGCGACGAATTCAGCGAGGCGATCGAAAGCCGTCGGTGAAAGGTAACCGCAGGTGAGCGGATGGTGCGCGCCAGCGTTCGTACCCCAATGTTTGCGCCATGCTGCCCGCGGAGGCAGGTTTTGTAAGCCCGCGCCGTAGCGGGTCAGCTTGAGCGAGGGGTTAGGCTGTACTTTTGGCCGGAGCGGACTTCCATGCCAAGTTCAGCTTCTTTTGAGTTGCCGCGCAGTCTTTGAGGTACAGATTGATGAGGCTTTGGTAAGGAATGCCTGTTTCCTCTGCCATGCCCTTGAAGTATGAGATCGAGCCTTCATCGAGTCTGATCGTCACAGACTTCTTGAGCTGCGAGGCGTATGGGTTCTTCCGAGCGTTGCTGAAGTCGTATTGCTTGCGCATGTGCTCACCTTTGGTAGCTTGATCGTTCTTGGGCGTCCGCCTTGCGCGCGGAGATGATGCGGATGACTCTGCCCTCGCTTCTGTAGCAGTGAACGACAACAAGAAGGCGGAGGCTTTGGCTCAGGCCGAGAAGGACGAACCGATCTTCTTCCTCGGAGTGGTCAGGGTCGTCGATCAACAACGCGTTCTCATCCGAGAAGACAGATTGCGCATCCTCGAAGGAGACGCTGTGCTTTCGAAGATTCAGCGCGCCCTTCTTGGGATCCCACTCGAAGCGTAGACTCGACATACGCACATTGTACGCATATCGTACATACGCGGCAATGGGTTGATGCCCGGTTGTGCTTCGTGCAGCCTAACGTTCGAGCTAAGCTGGGACCGAAGGTACTTGGTGCTTGCCCGCGGAAGGCAAGATGCCACAGGCGACTGGAGCGGGCAAGCGCCGAGTGCCGTAGGGCCTCAGCTTGAGCGAGGGGTTAGGCCGCAGTTTCACTCGGTTGAAGCCGCAGGGCCATGTGTACCTTGGCCTTGAACCCGCTTGATGTTCGAATGGCCATGGGCTCGATGCCGAAGGTCTCGAAGCCGACGCTTCGATACAAGTTTATGGCTGGCTCATTGCCTTCTGTGACCGTAAGCGTGAGCACGAGCAAATCTTCCCGGGCTCGTGCTTCGCTCACGATGGCATCTAGAAGCGCCCGACCGATACCTTTGCCTCGGACACTCGGCGATGTGTACATGCCAATGACCAAACCCTTGTGCCTTATCTTGGGCTTTGTTGAGCACTCAAGCGCGACAGTCCCGACCAGGGCTTGACCGTCAAAGGCGCCCAGCGCCGCACTTAGACCAGTGGGATCTGCGATGCGCTTGACCCAGAAGGCTTCAGGTTCTGCTGCCCGCTCGTTGGCAGTTGAAGTAAACGCGTCAGTAGCAAACTCATAGGCCTGCAGCATGAGCTCGCGGTACTGCTTGGCGTCCGAGGGCTGAAGGCGGGCAACGTGCATCGTTTTTGCGGCCTAACTAGTTCTAGAGCCTGTATTTGCAGCACTAACGTCACAAAAGCATCAACAGCGGCCGCACAACAGGAGTTGCCGCAATTCTGCTGGATGACCGGGGGCAGTCAACAGTGCCATCCCCAAGATGGGCGCGCCCGTCGGAGGTGTTTCACTGCTGAGTCAGCGGCCTTATCGTGCCTCGAATGGAGGAATTCACTTCACCACCGGCCGGTTTACTCCAGCGCATGAGGGAGAGCATTCGTTACCACCACTACAGCCTTCGTACCGAGTCGGCCTACATCCACTGGGCTCGACAGTACCTTCGAATTCACAGCATGCGGCACCCACGCACCATGGGTGCGCCCGAGGTGCAGGCCTTCCTGAAGTGGTTGTCCACCGAACGCCGTGTTCAGCCTCCACTCACCGGCAAGCCCTTGAGGCCCTACTCTTCCTCTACCGCCACGGAAGATACTGGTAGGCCGTGCTGGACTTGAACCAGCGACCAAAGGATTATGAGTCCTTTGGTTTGAGCCCTATCCTCTCCGCAGCGCAGCACTGGCGAGGGGTTGCCCCTGCCGGTGTGCGCGGGATTTCGTGCACATGCGCCTAACCCGGCGCCTCGCGTGCACATGATGCCTCGAGAGGATTTCGATGGCAACACTTCAACGAAATCACCACAAAATCTTGTCAGGTCCCAGAGCCGATGAGCGCCGTTTAATCGACGGCATGAACGTGTCGGACGCGCAGCGTCATCGGCAGCTTTCATGACCACATCAAACAGAGCACATAGGCGAATCGGCACGGTCTCGGTAGGCTTAACTCGTATTGAGGAGCCTAAATTTTTTGCGGCCGATGCGGTTTCTCCAACGTGGGGATCTTGTGCCGACCCACTGATCACATCCAGGTCTTTACTTCGATGTGCGTCCGTTTCCCGATGAATCCTTTCTTCCTTTATGCAGATTTCGAACGGAGTCGGAGGGATTTGGTGCCGCGAGCTCAGATCAAGACGTTCCCAAGTGCCCAGATCGACCGACGGTCAATCTAATATTTGCCACGCCTTCGACTCGACCCTCAACATGATCTCCCGGGAGCAGTGGTCCTACTCCCTCGGGAGTCCCCGTGTAAATGATGTCGCCAGGCTGCAGGTGGTAATAAAGGGACAGATCAGAAATGATCTCTCGGATGTTCCAAATGAGATTGCTCACATCGGACTTCTGCTTGACCTCGCCGTTAACCTCTAGCTCGATCTCGCCTTGCTCGATGACGACGCCGGGCATGGGCACTACTTCTGAGCAGACAGAGCCGTCCTCAATATCTTTGCCAAGGTCCCAGGGTCGCCCCTTGTCGCGTGCGATCAGTTGCAGGTCGCGCCGCGTCATGTCCAGACCACAGGCATAGCCAAAGATCAGCTCATGCGCTCGCTCGGTGGGCACCCGAAACCCCGACTTGCCGATGACCAACACGAGTTCCATTTCATAGTGGTAGTTGTTGGTTTCAGGCGGGTAGGCCACCGTGGCGCCACTCGGCACCAGGGTCTGAGGAGACTTGGTGAAGTAGAAGGCGCGCTCAGTTGCCTTATCGACGGGGCGGCCCATCTCCACCGCGTGGGCATGGTAGTTACGGCCCACGCAGAAGATGCGATTGACCGGTAGATGCTCATGGTGGCCGCGCACCGGAAGGCTGGCGACGGGGGGCGGGTTCCAAAGGTAGGTGGTTGCGGTCATGGGCGGCTGTCAGCTGCGGACTTCATAGACACCGAGCTTTCGGTGCAGTGGCGACTCGTCGGCGACGAAGAGGAACGCGGGTTCCGTGGTCGAGCGATTGGTCAGCGTCACGGCCTCATAGCCGGGCGTGCAGCAGGTGTCGGCTTCTGCCAGGGTGAATGTGTGCTCGGTTACCGCCAAATCTACGCGCCCTTCGATAACGTGGAATACCTGCGAAGGTGAGCGTGCGGGCAGCCGAAGCTGCTGAGCAGGGCGCAGCATCATCGCGTAGTAGCCCAGGTTGTTTTGTATGTGGTACCCGGTATCGGGGTTCACATAGGTGACCTGCACACAAGTCAGGCTTGGCTGGGTTTGCGCAAGCGCCTCCAGCGCGGCTCGCGCCTCCCGCCACGGATAGCGCAGCATCGGGTACTCAGCGCGGCCTCGCTCGAAGTAGGACGTGGGCACCAACCCGCCGTGCAGGTACACCTCGTCTCCGCGGCCGGTTTGCACAGTCTGGCGCTGACCTTCCACAGCGTACGAAACCTCCGAGTAGTACATCAGGGGCAAATCCAGCACATCAAGCCATACAACTGGGTCACTGCCACTGTGCTCGTGCTCGTGCCATTGCCCAGTGGGCGTCAGGATCAGGTCACCGCGCTCCATGGGGCACTTTTCGCCATTGACCGTGGTGGTAGCGCCGTGCCCCTCGACGATCATGCGCACCGCATTGGGCGTATGGCGGTGGGCGGGTGCCCACTCACCCGGCAGCAACAATTGCATGCCCAAGTACATGGCCGGACTGGCCTTCATGTTTTCAAGCCCATGGCCCGGATTGGCCAGCACCAATACACGGCGCTCGGCCTTGTGCATGGGAGTGAGCTCACCCGCCTGCATCAATAGGGGCTTGAGGGTGGTGTAGGGCCAGTGAGTGGGCCGGGTATTCCGGCTGGGGACCTGGGGCGGTAGCACCGAACGCAGGTTGGGCCACAGGGGCACCAGGTTCAGCCGGGTCAGTTGGTCGCGGTAGTCCTGCGGGAGGTCCTCAAGTCGTCCAAGTTCATGCACGTGTTGCCCTCCCCTCGCTGACCATACTGCCCAGTGAAACCGGTCTTCAAATCGTCCGAGTTCATGCATGTGTCGCCCGCCCCATCCTGACTACAGGATCCAGTGAAACCAGTTGATGCGAGAGCCCGGTGCAGGGCCCGCCGGCGATTTCGCCATGCACCGCTGCCAATTCGCTGGCAGATCAATTCGACGGCATGGTCGACACCCACACGGCGCAATGCCGCCAAGGATGGAATGCCCACCTCACTCAGGCGCTCGACGACCTCAGGGCCGAGTAAAGGGGTGACATGGATCACCCTTCGGTCTTCCTCTGGCCATTCAGCCCCTGACTCGGATCTCATCTGAGTCGATTTCATACTCGGCACTCATGCGGTCCCGAGCGGAATACCGTGATCTCGCGATCGGTATCCCGCTCGGCCACGCAGATTCGAACTTACGTCACAAGGAAGCCGAGAATGTGATGCCGACCGTTCTCGGATCTCCGATCAAGGCCTGCATCGTTCCTGAATTCACGAAGCTCGAGCGGTTCAGGTAGTACAAGGCGTTGGTCGCGTTCTTGACCCACAGTTGCGTGGAGTAGCGCTGCTGGGGACCGAATCTCAGTCCGACTTGCGCGTTGTACAACGCATAGCCGTCGGCGCGCTGCAAGGCGTCGTTTTCCAGTGTGAAGAAGCGCGAGCCTCGGTAACTCACGTCGGCCCCTACCGTCATATCAACTCCCGAGGCGACCGCGAACTGCCTGCGGGCGGCAACAGTGCCGGTGAGCTTGGGACTGTTGGTCAACTGCTTACCCGTGTAGTTGGTGCCTTCGACCTGG
Organism: Rubrivivax sp.; assembly: GCA_027487995.1. Taxonomy (GTDB): domain Bacteria; phylum Pseudomonadota; class Gammaproteobacteria; order Burkholderiales; family Burkholderiaceae_C; genus RFTU01. The sequence continues at coordinate 64,749 of JAIYCN010000233.1, forward strand.
CCATTGAGAATCCGCGTCTGCAGCAAGCCCAGGTTGGCATCGATCGTCCAGCCGCTACCTGGCTTGATGTTGGTTTCCACCTCAAGCCCACGCACCTGCGATTTCGGCACATTGATCACTGCCGCATACACCTCGCCGCCGATGGAACGAACCGACAGCAATTGCTGATCCTTGTAAGCATAGTTGTATGCCGTAAGGTTGAAGCGCACCGCACCGTTGGCCAGCGTGCTCTTGCTGCCCACTTCCGTGGCCGTCAGGGTCTCGGGCTTGGTGGGTGTAAAGAAACCGGGGTTGGGCAAGTTCGTAGTGGCCACGATGCTCGTGGCAGGTGCCGCGCTGAAGCTGCCAGCCTTGAAGCCTTCGGCCAAGTTGGCGAACACCATGTGATTGCGGTCAATCACATACTTGCCGCCCAGCTTCCAGCCTTGGCGATTCCAACTGGCCGCGTAGGGGGTGGCCAAGTAGGTGTTAGATCCTGTGGCTCCGGCGAATCCCTGCACGAACGGCGTGCTCAGCAGGCGCGTCGTGGAAATCGGGTTCTGCCCGGTGATGGGGGACAGCGCCGCCAATGTGTTGGCGTCCAGCAGGCTTCGGCGCACGGACGTGTTGGCGCCGTCGATCTCTTCAGACGTCAAGCGCAAGCCGAAGGTGGCCGTGAACTGCTTGGTGAGGTCGTGTTCGAGTTCACCGTAAAGCGACTTGACCGTGTTGGCCTGGTCCAGCTGAGTGGAGAAGATTCGACGGTCAGGGCGGAAGTACTGGGCTGAAGTGGTGCTGCCGAGCAGGTTCTCTTTGAAGAGGAACACTCCACCAATCCAGCGCGTAGCCTGTTGCGAGGGCGAGGTGAGGCGCAGTTCCTGGCTGTACTGCTTGGCCTGGCTGGTTTGGAAGAAGTCAAAGCCGAAGGTCGTCAGCGACTGGGGGCCGGCATCGATATCTTCAGCCTTGCGGTACTGATTGGCCTCGTAGGCGGTGATGGATGTCAGTCGAACCGCGTTCGGGAACTGGTGATTCACAACAATCGAAGAACCCCGCGCGCTGACCGCTTCGATCGGCTTGCTCAGGCTGGCGCTGAACGTGGTGAGATCCTTGGGATCGGACGGAGCGCCGGTACGGCTCACGCAGGTCGAACCTAAGCCCACGCGATCCGGCGGGCACAACAAGGCCGCATTGGTGGCCGCATTGCCTGCTGCGGTCTGTAGCCCGAGCATCTTCCAGAGTTTGTTCGTCTGGTCCACCTCCTCGGCGTGAACCTTCACCAGGACACTGGTAGCCGCGCTCGGCTCAAAGAGAAGCTGGAAACGACCCGCCTGGTTGTTGCGGTTGTAGACCTTCTCGCCCGTGGTGCGGTTGTCGTAGAGCCCGTCGCGCTTCTGTGACAGGATGGCCACTCGGGCCGCAGCCGACTTGCCCAGGTCGAAGCCAACGGCAGTGTCGACATCGAACTGACCATAGCTGCCGAAGGTCAGCGCCGCGCGCCCGTTCAAGCCCTCGCCCACAACGGGCTTGGCAGAGATGTAGTTGATGGCACCACCCGTGGTGTTGCGACCGTAGAGGGTGTTTTGTGGGCCACGAAGCACCTCCACTCGCTCCAGGTCAAACAGTTGCAGCACGTTGACGATGGGGGAATTCAGGGAGACCTCGTCTGAGTAGACGCCCACCGCACTGACCTGGTTAATGCCGGGCCCCTTGGTTCCGATGCCGCGGATGTAGATGTTGGCATTGGTCGAGCCGTTGTTCAGCGTCAGGTCGGTGCTGGGGACCCGGGACAGCAGTTCCTGTGAATTGGAGATGCCAAGCTCAGTCAACGCCGCACCGCTGATTGCTGAGACGGGCACCGCAACGTCTTGAATGCCGCCGAGGCGCTTGGTGGCCGTGATCATGACGGTGTCCGTGTCACCCTTCTTGGCGTTTGAGCCTTGCGAAGCCGCTGCACTCGACGACGATCCTGTTTCGGTCTTGGCCTGAGGCTGCGAGGTCGACTGCGCATAGGCGCCTGCGGCAAGCGAAAGGGCCACGGCATTGGCCACGATGGTTCGCTTCAAAAGCGTGCTTCCCCGGGGGAGCCAATCGGTTTGCATGCTGATCTCCTCTTCAGTTCAGCGGACTTAATGGGCGGGTGAACTCGGCCAGCGAACCCCATTTCATGCACCCCAGAGGGAACGAATTGGGCAACGTGGTTTCTTTATTGTTAACCTAGTCACTGAATACGAAACTCGTGCAAACCCTAGATGACAACATGTACAACGCCAGAACAATGGCACAGGCCCATCTGTTTGTCGGAATCGCGTTTTGTCGTTTCTCTTTGAATAACCGCGTTTCCAATTTTTGAAGCACCCAACCCCAGCGATCGATGAAGGATTCACCCACTGTCCGATCGGTGCCCGCGCCCGCCGACAAGAACACCACGCCGTGGCGCGTCGTGGTGATGTGTGCGCTGTTGATGATGCTGGACGGCTACGACCTTTCGGTCATGGGCTTGGCTCTGCCTGCAGTCGCACAAGCGTGGTCGCTCGAGCCCTCTGCCTTCCGATGGGCGCTGTCGGCCTCCCTCGTAGGGGTGGGCGTCGGCTCGGTGCTCGCCGGCCTGCTGGGCGATCGCTTCGGCCGCAAGACGACCCTGCTGGGCATGTTCAGCTTTGGTGGGGCAGTCAGTTTGGCCACCATGAGCACCACCAGCATCGATCAACTGGTCATCTGGCGTTTCCTGGTGGGCGTAGGGATGGGCGGTGCGATCCCGAACGTCATCGCACTCGTCAGTGAGCTGGTTCCTGAAAAGAGGCGCAATCTGATGGTCGTGGTGGTCTACAGCGGCGCGGCCCTCGGTGGAGCGATGGGCAGTCTGCTCGCTTCGGTGGTGATACCGGCCTACGGATGGCCCTCCGTATTCCTCTTTGGTGGCGCCGCGCCGCTTCTGTTGGCCGTGGTGGCGTGGCGCGTGATTCCAGAGTCGCCGGCCTTCCTGTTGGCAAGGCAGACTGCCAAGAAGGCGGCCGCCCTCTCATTGGGCAGTGAGCCCCACACGGATCCATCGCGAGAGGCTCAATCGGGCGTTTTGGCGCTCTTCCAAGAGGGCCGCACCCGGACGACCCTGCTGCTGTGGGTGCTGTTCATCTGCACCCAAGCGATGGTGTTCTTTGTGCAGAGTTGGTACGTCACGCTCTTGGAGCGCAGCGGAATACCGTTGGATGGCGTCCTGCGGACGTTCTCGCTGTGGGACTTCGGTGCCCTCATCGGCGGTGTGGCTGTGGCCGCGCTGTCGAGTCGAATGCCGCTGGAGCGACTGCTCGCGGTGGCTTACCTGGCGGCAGCTGCCTGCTTGGTGTCACTAGGACAGATACAAAACTTGTCCATCATCACCAGCATCGTGACGTTCCTGACCGGCTTCTCCGTTGTAGGTGCATCACTATGCCTGGGTGCCTTGGCTGCAAGCCACTACCCACCGGCCATTCGTGCCTCCGGCGTGGGTCTGGGTTTGGGTGTAGGGCGCGTGGGTGCAGTGCTCAGCCCGCTGTTGGCGGGGTCGGCGTTGTCGGCGGGATGGAGCAATGCTCAGATCTTTTCTGCCGCCGTTGCGCCGGCAATCGTGGCGGCCTTGGCCGTCATCGCCCTGGCCACCACACGACGTGCGCCGTCCACACCATCGCAATTCGAGTAGGTCTGTTCATGAGCATCCCATCTGTTGGCCGATTGGCTCTGCTGTGCCTCGCGCTGACGGGCATGGCCAGCGCCGCCCATGCTCTTCGTTTCACTGAGGCACCCAAGGTATCGCAGAACCCCAACCCGCGCGCGCCCCTGGCTGCCGTGTTAACGGTGGCGACCGACAAGGCCGCCGCCATTGAAGTCGCCATGGACGATGGGCGCGACCAGTGGACCCTGCGCTTTAAACCCGGCAGCCCATCGGCACAGCTACCCATCGTGGGTATGCGCCCAGGCATCGAACATCGCTTGACGGTGACCGCCATAGGCACCGATGGCGCCCGCGCGCAGGCTGGCGAAGTGCTGCGCTACCGCCCACCGCCCCTACCTTCGGACGCGCTGGAGTTCCCCCGACTGCAAGTGCATCGAGTGGAGCCCACTCAGATGGAGCCAGGCATTACTCTGGCCACCGTACGTCGCCGCGCACTGGGTCGCTCAGAGTTGATGACAGCAGCGCAGCGGCAATTCACCGTGGGCTGGGCGCTCATCCTGGGGCTCAATAGCCGCGGGGAAGTCGTCTGGTACTACCGATCGGACTCCCGCATTTCCGGCGTGGCCACGCTAGCCAATGGCAACATCTTTTTCCACACGGCGCAGTTCAGCCCAGTGGAGATCGACGTCCTGGGCAATGAAGTGCGACGTTGGGGAGCCGCAAAAGGCCCGCGCCCAATGCCGCCGCGGTCCATACCCGTGGACGCAGTGACGCTGCACCATCAGCCCGAGGAAATGCCCAATGGCAACTTCCTTTCGCTTGAGGCCGTGCCGCGTGTCATCGAGAACTACTACACCAGCGAACACGATGCCCGTGCACCGCGCGCCACTCAAACGGTGATGGGGGACCGGATCATCGAGTTCACGCCGGAAGGCCGCGTCGTTTGGACTTGGGATGCCTTCGACTACTTGGATCCCTTCAAGATCGGGTTTGACACCTTCTGGTCCTACTGGACGGTACGGGGCTTTCCGGGTGCGGTGGACTGGACCCATGGCAACGGCGTGCACCATGACGCCCGCGACGACTCGGTACTCGTGTCTTTCCGTAATCTGGATGCCGTCATCAAGATCGACCGCAAGACCAAGGCGATCAAATGGATCCTGTCGCGGGATGTGGGTTGGTCACCCGCGCTGCGGCAGAAGCTGCTCAGGCCGGTGGGCGAGAACTTCCAGTACCCCAGTCATCAGCACAACCCTCGGGTGACGCCCGACGGACACATCGTTGTCTTCAACAACAACGTACACCAAGCCATACCCTTCACAGGTGAGGTATCCAAGCCAGCCAGCGAATCCTTCAGCAACGCACTGGTCTACGAGATCGACGATAAGGCCATGACGGCACGCGTCACCTTCGCCACGCCGATGCGCGGCGACGTATCGTGCAACTCGTTTGCGATGGGCGATGCCCATGTGCTGCCCAAGACGCGTAATGTGCTGGTGGCCTTCTCCCTGTGCTTCCCTGGGTTGACCATCGAGACATGGGACCAGCGGGATCGCAGCAAGGTTTATGCGGACGACCTGCCTTCATCGCCCCGGATTCGCGAATTCAGGAAGTCAGATCCACTCAAGCCGGTGCTGGACATTGAGTTTCAACCGGCACATCAGATCTACCAGCTGGAGGTCTTCGGGGTTCACCGCGTACCCTCGCTGCTCCTGGGGAACGCGCATCCCTGATCATTGCGTAACCTGCCCTCTTGTGGGGGCAGGTTCGCTTCAGCCCCCGATGAGTTCGAGCGTGAAGCCCTGTGCGTCGCGTATGTAGGCCACACGCCGGCCTGCGAAGGGCCCCCCGGTCAGCGGCTGAATACCACCGGCCACATCGAATCCCCACGCAGCAGCCCGGTCGATCACATCCTGCACCGATTCCACGTCAAGTGCCAAGTGGGCCGCGCCAATGTCACATGGCCTAGGCGCACGCGTGGTCGCCGAGTCCGGTGCGCTGTATTCCAACAGCTCCACCACCGCGCCGCAAGGTGAGGTGACCATCACCACTCGGGCCGCGGCATCGGCTATCCCCGTGATGGTCGGCAGGGTTGGCCCAGGCGGAATTTGTCGCACGGGCGCCGAGGTGAAACCCAATACCTCCACAAGGAAGGACACCATGTGCTCGAGTCGGTGCACCGTCATCCCGGTGTGAATGATGCGCCGCACGGGTAGCCCTGCGGCTGACGAAAACTCAAGGGGGTTACCCGACTGGAGGCCCGAATGGATCATCTGCCGGGGCTCCTCACTGCAGGCTGACCGTGAGAGGGTCGTAGGGGTAGAGCCACTCGTTGCGTGACTTGGCGATGTTCCGGTCGTGGAAGGCCTGCCGCATTTCCTGCGCGTTATCGATTTGGTAGAGACTGCCCATTTCAGAGGACTCTCGAACGATCCTCGTGGTGCGCGGGGCGCGGTGCTCGTGATAAGTCTTTAAAGCCTGCGAAAGGTTCAGGTTCGGCCCGTCCAAGACTCGTGTGAGCACGGCGGCGTCTTCGATGGCCATGGCTGCGCCCTGCGCCATATAGGGCAAGGTGGAGTGCACTGCGTCTCCCAACAGGGTCACACGTTCGGTGCTCCACACCGTGGCGGGTTCGCGGCTGTTGAGCGCCCATCGATAGCACTGATCCCTGTCTGCGGATTCGATCACTGCGCGGACCATCGGATGCCAACCGGTGTAGTCGTCGCTCAACTCCTGCCAGGGGCGCGCCGAAGTCCAGGACTCCTCCTCCCACGGGCGCGCCATGCAACCCACAAAGTTCAGAAGACGACCACCCCTCAGGTAGTACATCACCCCGTGATTGCGAGGCCCGCACCACACCGTGGATACCACTGGCGGACGTTGATCCACAGCAATGCGTTCAGTGGGCACCGTTACGCGCCACGCCACTTGGCCGGTGAAGACCGGCTTGTCGGCACCCAAGACATGCTGCCGAACGACTGACTTCACGCCATCGGCCCCCACGACCAGATCCGCCTTGAAGGTTCGACCGTCGCTGGTGGTGACCGCCGCACCGTTTGCATCCTCATGCACGGACTGCACCCGGCAATTGAGTTCGATCGCACCGGGCTGCCGCATCAGCACCGTGTCGACCAGGGCAGCATGAAGGTCCACTCGGTGCATCTGGTAATAGCAGGCACCATGGCGCTCCAAGTGCGAGATGCCAAGAGGAATGCGGTGGAGAAGTTCCCCGGTATTGAATCGGCGGAACTCGAAGGCCTCAGGCTTGACACCCTTCGCCTCAAGTGTGGGCTCGACACCGACCGCCTTGAGTACCTTGACGGCATTGGCACTCATCTGGATACCGGCCCCCACCTCACCCAGCTGGGACGCCTGCTCCAACACCCGGACCCGATAGCCCTTGGCCAAAAGCAAGGAGGCCGCCGTCAGTCCTCCGATCCCGGCCCCCACGATCACGATGTCCATCGAAGCGCGCCTGTCTGCCCAACCGGGCCTTTCCATTGATGATGAAACGGTCAGAGTCGACCTAGTGTTGCTTCATTATCAATGGAATTGCTCAAAGTGCAAATCCCATGGCATGGCCATGTGGAGCGATGCAAGGCCTGTAAGGCGCGGTGACGCTACGCGGCGGGAAGGTGTCCGAAACTCTCGGAGATCGCCTTTGCAGCCGCGCGCAACTCAGGGACGATGCGTTGAAGCACCTCGTCACCCATGCGGGACTTCGGCCCTCTGACGATCAGACAGGCCTGCACTTCACCAAGGCGGGAGAAGATCGGAGCGGCAATGGCGCGGATGCCCATGACGTTCTCCTCGTCATCCAAAGCCCACCCTTGGGTCTTGGCGCGCGCAACTTCGGCGCGCAACTTGTCGGGCGTTCGAATCGTCCGCTCCGTCAACGCTGGCAAACCTCCCAGCAGTAACTGGTCGAACAGGGCCTGAGGCCCCCACGCCAGCATCAGCTTGCCCGATGCAGTGCAATGCAGCGACTCGGCGTCCCCCACAGCGGCGGTCACACGCATGGCCTGGCGGCTCTCCAGCGCGCTGACCACCACGACCTCGGTGCCACGCCGAACACTGATCATCAGGGTTTCGTCACACAGGTCGCGCAGTTTGAGCATCCACGGCAATCCGACCTCGGCAATCGGTGCCTCACGCAAGTTGTGACTTGCCAAGCTGATCAGGCCCGGGCCCAGCCGAAAACGCCGAGTCACAGGGTCCTGAACCACGAATTCCTCGGCCGCCAGCGTCCTGAGCAGGCGGTGTGCGATCACCTTGTCCATATCAAGCATGCGCCCGATCTCGCTGGCACCTAGATCGTCAACGCCGGGCTTGAACTGCTTGAGGATGAGGAGCGCCTTGGCAACGGTCTTGCTCATGGTCACTTTCTTGGGCTGGTCATCCGCACATCGTAACCATAGTTGCAACGTTTCGCTTGCATATCTTGAGTTATCGGATGAGTGAGTGGTCGGTGTTAACGATATATATCTTTTAGAAACGTCGGTTGCTATATTTGCACCCTATTGAACGCATCTCCACAAGGTTCAGACATGTCATCACCGCCATCGACCGACGCTATCAACGCAGGCGAGCCCTCTGGCGGCGCGTTGTTGGCCATGTATGAGCGGATGCTGCTGATCCGCCGGACGGAAGAGAGGCTGGGAGCCGACTTCAAGGCGGGCGAGTTGATCGCCGGCGTACACCTTTACAGCGGCCAAGAGGCCGTGGCGGTTGGCGTGTGCCACCACTTGAGCGACCGCGACTGGATCGCCAGCACCCATCGTGGACACGGCCACTTTCTTGCGAAGGGCGGCGATCTGCCAGCCATGATGGCGGAGATCCACGCCAAGGCCACGGGTGTGTGCAAGGGTATGGGTGGCACCATGCACGTCGCCGATTTCTCGCGCGGAATCCTGGGTGCTAACGGGATCGTAGGGGGAGGCGTGAGCCTCATCTGCGGTGCCGCCTACTCCGAGCACCTCAAGGGCGACGGTCATGTGGCCGTGGTGTTCTTCGGCGACGGCGCCAGCACTCAAGGTGTGGTGTCCGAGGCCTTGAACTTGGCCGCGCTGTGGAAGTTGCCGATGCTGTTCGTCTGCGAGAACAACCGGTTCTCGGAGTTTTCGGCCACCTCCACCGTCGTGGCCGGCGAGATTGCCGACCGCGCCGCACCGTACGGCGTGCCTGCTTGTGTGGTCGATGGCAACGACGTGAATGAGGTGTGGGAGGCCGCACGGCGGGCAGTCGCCCGGGCGCGATCCGGCCAGGGCCCCACCCTCATTGAGGCCATGACGTACCGCCTGTCCGGTCACGTGGAGGCTGAAACGGGTTTCCTTCAAGGTGCTCGCTACCGAGAGGCTGCCGAAGTGGAGGAGTGGATCGAGCGTGACCCGCTGCGGCGTTCGGCACAGGTGCTCCAGGCCCGCGGCATAGCCGTGGCGGCTGACATAGATGCGATCGAAGCGCGTGTCATGGATGCGGTTGAGAGGGCCGTCGAGTTCGCCAAGAACAGCCCGCCCCCGCCTGATACGCAGGCGCTTGAGTTCGTCTACGCCTAACGGCCCCTTTTTCCTTCGAGACCTCGATATGGCCAAACGCCGCCTCATTCAAGCGATCAACGATGCCCTGGTAGAAGAGATGACGCGCGACGAACGCGTCATCCTCTTCGGTGAAGACGTCGAGATCAGCCTCTTTGGGGACACACGCGGCTTGTCTGAGCGCTTCGGTCCCACTCGAATCCGAAACACCCCGATCTGCGAAACCTTGATCACCGGAATGGCCCTGGGGGCTGCCGCCGCTGGCCATCGCGTCGTGGCCCACATGATGTTCGCCAACTTCGTTTACACGGGGTTTGACTCGATCGCCAATCAGGCGGCCAAGCTGCGCTACATGACCGGTGGTCAGGCTAGGCTGCCGGTGACCTATGTGGCGGCCTATGGAGGCGGCAAGTCCATCGCAGCCCACCACTCGGATACGCCCTACCCGATGCTGATGAACCTCAGCGGAATCCAGGTGGTGGTGCCATCGACCCCGGCAGACGCCAAGGGCTTGATGAAGGCGTGTATCCGTGGTGACAACCCGAGTTTCTTCCTGGAAGCCGGTGGGCGGGGGGGCGAGATGGGTGACGTGCCGGACGAGGACTTCGTCATCCCGCTCGGGCAAGCCGCGGTGCGGCGCGAGGGAGGTGACGTAACGGTGGTCGCCATCGGCTCGATGGTCAAGCTGGCTCTGCAAGCCGCACAACTGGAGTACGAAACCAGTGGGCTGAACGCAGAAGTGATCGATCCCCGAACCCTGGTTCCGCTGGACATCGGATCGATCGTGAAGTCGGTGCAAAAGACAGGTCGCCTGGTGATCGTCGACGAATCGCGCGACTGCTGCAGTGCGGCCAGCCACATCGCAGCAGTCGTAGCCGATGAGGCCTTCGAATCCTTGAAGGCCCCCATCAAGCGAGTCACGGTTCCCGACGTGCCCATGCCGTATGCCCCCAATCTTGAAAAGCTGGTGATGCCCAGCGTTCCCCGCATTCAAGCCGCCATCACGGCGGTTACCCGTCAACTTTGAGGATCACGTGAAGGTCAATCTCAAGCTCTCCCGCGTCGGCATGAACATGGAGTCGGCCACCATCAGCCAATGGCATAAGTCTCCGGGCCAGCGCTTCGCGAAGGGCGAGGCGCTGTACGACATCGAAAGCGAAAAGGTGACGATGGAGATTGAAGCTCCCTGCGACGGTCTGCTCCTTTCAATTGCTGTTGCTGCCGGAAGCGACGTCAACGTCGGCGATACCGTTTGCACCATCGACAACAACCCGGCTGCATCATGAATCAACCCATCGAAAGCGGAGTAACCGCAACCGCTCGGACCGCTGAACTCGCGCAGAGGGCCATGGCGGTGATGCCTGGGCGCCAAAGCAACCTGCGTGCGAGTCCCGAGCCGGCCGTCTTTATAGAGCGTGGCCTGGGGCAGCGGCTGTGGGACGTGGACGGCCGAGAGCTCATCGACTTCGCCATCGGCATGGGTCCCGGAATCTGGGGCCATGGTCACCGGGAATATCTGAAGACACTGCACGAGCAACTCGACAAGCTGTTCGTAATTGCATCCGGCATGCTGCAGACAGCCAATGAGGTGGTCTTGGCGGAGCACATCGTCAAGAACGTACCCTGTGCCGACAAGGTTCGATTTGTGACCACCGGCTCGGAGGCCGTGCAGATGGTGGTGCGGCTGGCGCGAGCCTATACCGGCCGGCGCCTGTTTGTTCGCTTCGATGGGCATTACCACGGCTGGCTTGACAACGTGTTGGGTGGCCGTGCCGACGCAGCCGAAGACGCTCTACCCTTCGCGCGCGAGAACGAGCACGACCCCATGCATACCGAGGGTCGCTCACATCTGGCCTTCCAGGAGTCGCTCAAGATTCCTTGGAACGACGCAGATGCACTCGAGACTCTGCTCAAGCGATGTGGCCACGAGGTTGCACTGGTGATCATGGAAGGGGCCATGACCAACGGGGGCTGCTGCCTACCCAAGCCCGGCTATCTGGAGCGGGTGCGGGAACTGTGCACGCAGTACGGCGTGATCTTCTGCATTGATGAGGTGATCACGGGGTTCCGAATGGGCCTCTCCGGTGCGCAAGGCCATTACGGCGTGACGCCGGATGTATCGAGCTTCGGCAAGGCCATAGCCGGTGGAATGCCGCTGGCGGCTGTGGCCGGGCGTGAAGACTTGATGGACCTCATCCGCACGAACCGTGTGGTGGGCGCTGGGACTTTCAACGCCGCACCCATGAGCATGGCTGCTGGCGTGACCACGATGCGAATGCTGGAGCGCGATGAAGGAGCCGTATACCGCCAGATCGATCGCCTCCAAGGCCTGTTCATGCAGGAGTTTCGGCAGCTCGCCCAACGCCATGGGCACGCCATGTTGATCCAGGGCGTTCGTGGCGTTTTCTGTGGGCACTTCACGGATTTGCAGGTAGCACACACGCCAGCGCAGCTGGCGGCACATGCCGACCGGCAAAAGGCAGCGCGATTCCGCCTTGCGCTGATTGAAGAAGGTGTGTACCCAGGTCGGGGAGACCGCTACTTCGTGGGTGCGGGGCTCACCGAAGAAGACCTCGCAGACGGACTGCGACGCATCGACCGGGCCTTGGCCCGTATCTGAAGGCTTGCTCGCCGCACTGCGCATGGAGATCTTGCAGCACATGGTGTTCGGCACCGCCGCTGGGCTGCTGATGTACCTGAGCGGAGTGGGCGGCGGCGTTCTGGTGGTGCCATCGCTGATCGTCCTCTTCGGCCTTGAGCCAGTCTTGGCGGTAGGAACGGCCAGCGTGTTTTCCTTTGTGTTCAAAGTGGGCGCAGGATGGAGCCACGGATGCCGTGGTCATGTGTCAGCAGGCCTGCTGCGTGTATTCCTACCCGCGGCCTTGGCGGCCTGCACCGCCAGCGCAGTGATGGTGTCTTGGCTGCACAGCACCATGGCTGATCACCAGAGCCTCGACCTGGTGCTGCAGTGCCTGACCGTCAGTGCTGGCCTGATGGCCTGGATGAGCCTGTATATCAACCGCTGGGAGGTGATGCTGCAGCGGTTGGGATTGCCTGCCCTGGCAGCCACATCGGGCGCATTGGTAGGCGCCACCGGCACCGGTGGCGGTGTACTGGTCACACCAGCCTTGTTGTCCGTCACATCCGAGTCCGCCAAGACAGTGGTGGGAACCTCGCTTGTGATCGGCTTGGCGCTTTCAGGCGTCACGAGCCTGGCCTTCGGTTTCCATAACGCCGTGGCTTGGCGCGTGGTTGTTGCCGTCTGCGCAGGCGGGTTGATCGCTCTGTTGTTCGGCCCTTGGGTCTTTCAAAGGCTAAGCCCCGTTCATATTCGCCGGCTGACATCAACCTTGATTGGCCTGGCTCTGCTCGGGCTGGTGTCGCAGATGCTCAAAGCGCATTGGGCTTGATTGAGGGAGATGAGCGTGAGCCTTGAACCAGAAGCGACCACCCTACCTGTACCGCGAATATTGATCAATGGTGAGTGGCGGGAAGGTGCTGGGGATACGCAGTGGAAGCTGCTGAACCCGGCTACTGAGCAAGCCTTACAAAGTTACCGCGGAGCCACTTCGCAAGACCTTGATACGGCGCTACTGGCGGCGCAACAAGCACTCAAACCCTGGGGTCAGACGCCCGCCTTTCAGCGCGCGCAACTGATCGAACAAGGGCTACAGAAGGTGCTCGGCTCCATCGATGAAATGAGCCGCTGGCTGACGGTCGAGCAGGGCAAAACCCTGGGCGAGTCACGCCTGGAAATCCAGGTAGCTGTTGAGATGGTGCGTTGGTTCGCACAGGAGGGACGGCGCATCCATGGTCGCACGATCCCCTCGCGCCTTCCGCAGGGCGTGGTCACCGTCATACCTCGCCCAGCCGGTGTGGCCCTTGCGATCTCCCCATGGAACTACCCAGTCATCCTGTGCGCGCGCAAAGTTGGCGCAGCCTTGGCAGCAGGCTGCAGCGTCATCGCCAAGTTGCCGGAGGAAACGCCGGTGGCCGTCGGGGCATTTCTGTCGGCGCTCAATCAGGCCCTACCACCGGGCGTACTGCAGGCGGTGTTCGGAGATGCCAAGGCCCTGTGCTCGCAAGCGATCGCCAGCCCCGTGGTTCGCAACGTGAGCTTCACTGGATCTGTTGCGGTGGGTCGCGCTCTGGCACATCAATGCAGCGCCGATTTCAAGCGTGCGACCCTCGAGTTGGGTGGACACGCGCCTGTGATCGTGTGTCGCGACGCACCACTTGAATCTGTGGCCAACCTGCTGGTTGCCCACAAGCACCGCAATGCTGGGCAGGCCTGCATGGCCCCTTCGCGGCTCTATGTAGACCAGGGCGTGTTGCCTGCCTTCACCGATCACTACGTTGCCGCGATGCGTCGACTGCGGGTAGGCAACGGCATCAAGGCCGACATCGACATGGGGCCGGTGCAAAACCACCGGCGCCAGGCGGCGCTCGAGTTCTTGATCGAGGATGCCCGGTCGCATGGCGCGGACGTGGTGCAGGGTCCGTCTGTTGAGGGCCCAGGCTTCTTCGTACCCCCAACCGTACTGCTGGGCAACATGGAGGGTGCTCGGGTTATGCAGGACGAACCTTTCGGGCCGGTTTGCGCGATCCAAGGTTTCTCTACTCTGGATGAAGCCATTGCGCGTGCCAACGCCAGCCGCCTCGGGCTGGCGGGCTACCTGTTCACCGATAGCGCGTCGATCCAAGCCCGCTGCATGCGCGAATTGGAGGTCGGTGCACTGTCCATCAACAACGTGATGGTCTCAATGCCAGAGGCGCCATTCGGTGGGCTCAAGGACAGCGGCTTGGGTGCTGAAAGCGGCATCGAGGGACTGAGCGCCTACCTGGCCCCCATGAGCGTCCACACCACACCAATAGCGCCTTGACCATGCCCCCGAGTCCTCACGCCTTCTCGTCTGAATGGAGTTTTCGATGAACACCCGCACACGCGTGGCCCTGATCACAGGGGGTGCCACCGGATTGGGACGCGCCATGGCCGAACGCCTGGCTGCCGATGGTCTGCGCATCGTCATTGGCGACCTTCGCGGTGCGCAGGAGGCCGCGCAAGCAATCCAGGATCAGCACGGAGTGGACTGCCTGGGCCTGCACATGGACGTGACCGATGCGGTCAGTATTCAAGAGACCGTTGACGCCGCCGCTTCCCGCTTCGGCGGCATCGACGTGCTCGTGAACAACGCGGCCCTCTTTTCCACCTTGGTCAACCGGCCATTCGATCAATACGACGCTGAAGAATGGATGCAGGTCATGCGGGTCAACACGCTCGGACCCTTCCTGTGTGCCAAGGCTGTGGCTCCCCACATGAAGCAGCAGCGCTGGGGCCGCATCATCAACGTAGCTTCCACATCGGCCCTCAAGGGCCTTGCCAACATGGCGCACTACGTCACCAGCAAGGGAGCGGTCATCACCTTCACCCGTGTGCTGGCTCGGGAACTCGGAGCCTGGGAGATCACGGCCAACGCCATTGCCCCGGGCCTGACGCTGTCGGACCAGATCCTTCAGAACGATGCCCATGTGCAGCAGTTCGGGGAAGCGATCCGAAAGTCACGCTCCATCCAGCGCGATGCCTACCCCTCAGATCTGGTCGGCACGGTGAGCTTTCTGGCAGGCGACGATTCGGCCTTCATGACCGGCCAGACTCTTTGCGTGGAAGGCGGAGCCGTCTTCGTCTGATGGCCTTCCAACTTCATCCAAGGAAGGTCCCGCGATGAGCGCCAAGCCCCTGCGCAATGTCATCTTCATCATGTGCGACCAGCTGCGCCATGACCACCTTGGGTTCAACGGGCACCCGCACATGTGCACGCCGAACCTGGACAGTCTGGCCCGCCGCTCGACCTTTTTCAACCATGCCTATGTGCAGGCTGGCGTCTGCGGTCCCAGCCGCATGAGTTACTACACCGGTCGCTATGTGTCTTCACACGGCGTGACCTGGAACAGGGTGCCCCTATCGGTTTCGCAGCGTACGCTCGGCGATCACTTCCGCGCCGCAGGCCGGGAGTTGCATCTCGTGGGCAAGTCTCATGTGATCCCCGACGTGGAAGGTCTGGCACGACTGGGCGTAGACAAGGGATCAGCCATCTGGCGCCACGTGGCGGCAGGCGGCTTCAGCGAAATCGACCGTATCGACGGTCATGCGGAGCCTGGACCTGAGAGTCGATACGGCGACTTCCTTCGGCGCACCGGGTACGCGGGAGACCGGCCTTGGCACGACCACGTTATCAGTGGCGTGAACGAGCAGGGCCAATCGGTCAGCGGCTGGTTTCTGCGTCACGTTCATTTGCCGGCTCGTGTGCATGAAGCTCACAGCGAAACGGCCTATGTCACCGACACCGCGCTCGCTTTCCTGGAGCAGGCCCAGCACCGTCCTTTCGCACTCCACCTGAGCTATGTAAAGCCGCACTGGCCTTACATTGCGCCTGCGCCCTACCACCAAGCCTACGGGCCAGAGCACATGCTACCGATCCGCAAGCACGCCGTAGAGCGGCAGGATCCGCATCCAGTGCTGGCGGCGTATCAGGCCATGGAGGAATCGATCACCTTCTCAGATGAGGCGGTGGTGCGTCAGGTTCGCCCGGTTTACATGGGTTTGATCGAACAGGTGGACCACCACATTGGGCGTGTTCTGGACTTCCTTGAACGCCAGGGCCTGATGAACGAAACCCTCATCGTGTTCACCTCGGACCATGGTGACTACGGCGGGGACCACCATCTGGGCGAAAAGGACCTGTTCCACGATCAGGTGGTGCGCGTGCCGCTCATGGTGTTTGACCCGCGACAACAGGCAGACGCCACCCGCGGTCGGCGCCTGGACAGCCTGGTTCAAGCCATCGACGTGGCACCCACCATCCTGGAGGCCCTGGGGATACGACCCGAGGATGACGGACTTCAGGGCCTTTCGCTGCTGGATGAGATACACGAGACGGATAAGGCAGCCGAGGGCCAACAAAGGCAGAACGCGCGCGATTGCGTCATTTCCGAGATCGACTACTCCTTCCGTCGCGTCCGTTTGACCCTGAAGCGGCAGCCCGGTGAGTGCCGAGGCTGGATGGTTCGTACACGGCAGTGGAAGTACATCCACTGGCAGGGATTCCGCCCGCAGCTCTACGACCTTGTGCGCGACCCGCACGAATACGTTGATCTGGGCGAAGACAACGGTTTACAGCCTGTGCGGCGTGAAATGGAAGCTCGGCTGATGGCTTGGATGGCCAGCCTGCATCCGAGGCAATCTCTGTCGGATGCGGAGGTTGCGCGCCGTACCGACCGCGCCAAGGAGCACGGTATCTATTACGGCACATGGGCTCCTT